>CAZMPA010000191.1:0-4605 GCA_964567915.1 uncultured Isosphaeraceae bacterium
CAGGTTGCCGAGTTGTCCCGGCGCCGACCCGGGTGTGCCGAATGTAGAGAGGCGTACAGGCGTCTTGCGGTCGAGGTCGAAGATGTGAATCGCTCGCAGCTCCGGCTCCCAGGTGCAGAAGAACCGCCCGTCGGTGACGGCTGTCGGGCCAAAGTGTGACTGGACGCCGCGCGGGGCGGGAGGGGGCGTTGGAACATCGATTCCGGCCGGGCCGAAACGTTGCACGCGTTCCTCGAATGGCTCGGCAATGGTCACGGTGCCGTCTGACGCCCGCGCTGCGTCTTCTGGATAGTGCACACGTCCCTCACCCTCACGGGGAAGGAATGCGTGCATGCCCCAGGTCTCCACGACGGCGCCGGTCTCGGTGTCCAGCACGTGGACGCGATGGTTGAGCCGATCGGTGACGATCACACGTCCGTGGCCCGCGTCGATACCGCTGGGCTCCATGAACTGTCCGGGGAAGGTGCCCCACGAGCCGACCGAACGAATCAGTTCACCTCCGGGCGTGAAACACTGCACGCGGTGATTGTGGGTGTCCGCCACCCAGATGTTGCCGGAGTCATCGATCGCCACCCCTTCGGGCCGCCGCAGTGGGTCTTCCGGGTCGCCCTTGATGGACCGGAGGTGCAGGCCGCCCGGTTCGTACACCTGGATTCGGTTGTTGCCCGTGTCCGCGACGACCAGATGCGACGCATCGACATCGACTGCAGACGGTGATCGAAGTCGGAACGGCTCATCACCGACGCCGCCGCAGCCTCCGAACATGCGGCCGCCCGGTTCGAAGAAGATCACGTGGTGCCGGTCAGCACAAGTGACGTACATGCGGCCGTCGGGGCCGAAGGCAATGCCGCTCGGCTGCGTCACCCACTTGGAGACGTCAAAGGGCGGCAGGCCTGGTCGGAGTACTGATCCGGTGTCTGCGTCGAGCAACGCAACGGCGCCCGAGGGCGTGGTGGCGACGGCCGAGACACCACCGACATCGGACTGCGTGTCGATCCACTTCCCAAGTTCTGGTGCTGAGGCGGTCGTTGCAATCAGCAGGGTGCAGCATGAGATAAGCATGCGTGCAGGATAGGCCAGCGGATTCGTTCGGAAGGCGCAGGGCCGATGGGACTACTCTGGTTGAGGTGCGGCGGACGGCGAGAAGCCCAGCGACTTGATCCTGGCGACGACCGGGTCGGCTGATGTGCCGGGCTTGAGCCAGAGGACGACCTCGCCCTCGGGGGCCGATGCATCGACCGCGTTGACGTCGGGGCATTGCATGGCGGCGCCTTCGATCGCAGCTTCGCAGCTCCCACACGACATGCCGGATACTGGGACGACAATCCGGTCGCCCGTCTGTGACTGCTGCCGTGGCGGCGGCTGTCCTTCGCAGGACAGTCCAGACAGAAGGGGGGCTGCGGCGAGGAGGAGTCTCTTCATGGCCGAAGTATGGCACGAACTGGAGGCCGGGGGGGTCTGCAGGAGGAATCAGGCCTTGATCACCGGGGCTCGGCTCCAGCGGCGTCTGAGAATGACGTCCGGGTCGGCCCCCATCCAATTCTCCAGGACCGCCGCGTAGACCTGCCGGAAGTCGGCGGTGAACTTGAGGTCGCCATTGTCGAGGTTGGTGAGGCTTGGGTGGGTTCCCAGCACGCCGGGCTGGACCATCGGGCCGACGAGGTACATCGGCGCCGCTGTGCCGTGGTCTGTGCCGCCGGAAGCGTTCTCGCCGACCAGCCTGCCAAACTCAGAGAACACCATGGTGAGGACACGGCCGTCGTTGCCCTGCGCCTGCAACTCGTTGTTGAACGCCAGAAGCGAATCGCCAACCTGGCGGAGCAATCGCTGGTGCGAACCGGCCTGGTTCGCGTGGGTGTCGAATCCCCCGAGTGAGACGTAGTACACACGGGTCGGCATGTCAGACCGAATCATCGCCGCGACCATCCGAAGCTGATTGGCGAGATCACTTCCGGGCCAGTCTGCCAGCGGCGAGAGCGACGCAGCCCGCCTGACCTGATCAGATGAGATCTGCGCGTCGAGCGTCGTGCGTTTGAGAAACGACAGGTTGTCTCCGCCGGCGTCCTGCTGTTGCACTGGCATGGCGCGATAGGTGCTTTCGACGTCGTCCCCAAAGTCCTCGCCCATCCAGCGATAGAGTTCCGGCGACTCGAAACTCACCGGAAGCGAGCGGTCGCCCTGCATGGCAAGTGGAGACGTGTTGCCCAACGCAATACCGCTGCCAGCCTCGGGGGTTCCACTGCAGGCGTTGTCGAAGTAGCGGCCGATCCACCCGTTGTCGCGACCACTGGTGTCGGCCGTGTGCCAGATGTCCATGGACGAGAAGTGGGATCGATTCGGATTTGGATACCCGATGCCCTGCACGACGCTTGCGACACCTCGGTCGATGAGTTGGCGCATGCCGCTGAAAGCGGGATGCAGGCCGAGACCGTCGGCGCCCGGGATTTCGAGGGCCGCATCGGCGCCTCGCCCGGGTGCGGCGATCGCCAATTGGGGCCGCCGCTTGTAGTACTCGTCCGCTCCGTAGGGGACCACTGTATTGAGGCCGTCATTGCCGCCGCCGAGCTGGACGACGACGAGAATGTGGTCCTGTGGTACACCGGCGAGCGACGTGAGGAGCGAGTGCGCCGGAAGGGACATTGCCTGGCTCGCCTGTTCAATGAAGAGGGGCGCCGTACTGGCGAGACTCGCCAGCGCCGTACCCCTGCGGAGGAACCGTCGTCGTGTCCAGGCGTTGGAATCGGTCATGCGAAAGAGTCCTGAATCAGGAGAGTTGGTATTCGGGCGAGGCGGTCATGAGCGAGAGCAGGTGGAGCAGGGCGGTGTCATCGATGGTGTCTCGACCCTTGAGCAGGGCAGTCCATTGTTCAACGCGGCCGTCGGCAGGTGGCTCCCCAAGGGTGAGCCGCGAGAGGTACACGACAATGTCCGACGCCTCGTTGCGGCCTGGCAGGTCTCGCAAATGCGAGACGAGCGGTTCTGGCGACCAGCCTCCGCCCCCGGACTCCCAGGCTCGAGCGCTCGGGTCACGACCGGTCAACAGGTACACGAGCAGATTCTCACGGACAAAGAGGGTGGATGTATTGATCCACTTCTGCCCGCCTTCCCATCCCTTGACGCTCGGGGGCTGAAAGAGCTCCTGGCCCATGATGCCGCAGGCCTGATTCAGTCTGCCGATGCTCCGTGCAGGCGTGCCGAACGACCGGATGGCTTCGACGGCGAGTTGGACCGGGCTCTTGATCAGCGTGCGTCTGTTCTCTGGCGCGTAAAACCAGGCCGAGCGGAGCAATTCTCGCAGCATCGGGCGAACTTCCCAATTGGTGCGGCGGAATGTGCGGCTCATGCGGTCGACTGCTTTCTTGATGCCCCCGCCCGTGCGCATCGAATCGTCTACGAAGAACCTGTGCATCTTCCATGGGGTAAACCAGGCGGCCGAGGGTCGCTGAAAGATGAGCTCGACAAAGTCGTCGCCGTCAAACTGTCCGCTTCGCCCGAAGATCCGCTTTCCGCTGGAGTCGAAGTTGCGTTGATTGAACGCATACACGTCGTCGCGGTAGGTCATGCCCGTTAGTGCGCGGGCGCCTTCCTTGATGTCGTTCTCCGTGTACCCATTGCCCTCACCGAGCGTGAACAACTCCATCAGTTCACGGGCGAGGTTCTCGTTGGGGGCTTCTCGCGTGTTCTGGTTGTTGTTGAGGTACTTGATCATCGCCGGATCGCGAATGATCCCGTGCACGAGATCGTCCTTGAAGTTCCCACCGGCGTTCCGCCTGAAGAACTCGTTCTGGAGCAGCATGTGCCAGCTGTCTTCGACCGATCGGTACCCCGTCGCGAAGTGGCCGTGCCAGAAAAGCGTCATCTTCTCCTGTAACGGTCGCGACGATTCAATCAGTCGCTCCAGCCACCAGGACTGGATTTCACGCATCTGGCGACGGTCGGCTCGCTGCCGCTCCTGCCTGGCGTTTCGGAAGATTTCCAGCGTCTCTTCGTCGCCCTGCCGGCGAGCGCGTTGGACACGCTGGCGGTCGGCAGGGGCAAGCGGTTCCATGATGTCAGAGCTGTACCCCTCTGCCGCCGCAGCAGGATCGGTGACACGTTCCCAGTCAACGAGGTGATCCACGGCGTCGTCGAGGCCCATGTCCGAGATCGCCACGATCTGCGTTGGTGTTCCGCCGAACCCGGCCCGCCTGAGCAGATGCGCCGCTTCGTCGTATCCGAAATCCTTCGCCGGCAGCGGCGAGAGCGCGTGTGCCATGCCAGGTCCTCCTGATCGGCCTGCATGCGAGTCTACGGTCAACCGTGGGGCGGCATCCCTGCCCTCCTGCTCACTCGGGCGTAAACGGCGACAACTTCCGCAGGTTTCGACCAAGCCGCACGGCGTTGCCAACGACCGTGATGTCGCTCAAAGCCATCGCGCCCGCGGCAATCAGCGGCCCCCACGGCCCCAGAAGCCCGAATGCCGCGACCGGGATCATGATCGTGTTGTAGAAGAAGGCGAAGAACAGATTCTGGTGAATCGCTCGGAGCGACTTGCGAGCGATCAGGATCAGCATCGGGACCGCCGATGGCCTGTGGGCGGGGATCACGACGTCGGCGGCGTCGATG
>CAZMPA010000192.1:0-4583 GCA_964567915.1 uncultured Isosphaeraceae bacterium
ACCCGATGTCCAACGGTTGCTCATTGAGTTCCAGTTGGAGTTCAGAGTCCTGGCCAATGCCGTCTTCTTCCAGCGCACGCCAGTCTGTGTAGATCTTCAGACCGTCGGTCGCCTCCTGCAGCACATTGAGGGCCGCGCTGAACGTCGTTGACGGGGGGAAGGTGAACGGAAGCTTGATGCTCTGCAACTTACGGTGCACGGCGCGATCGGCCGGAGGCATCATGTATCCGCCGTCAGTCCCGCGGCGGTAACTGATCTGCCGCCAGTCTTCCGGGTAGGTCATGAGACCGTTGGTTGACTTCTCACCGGGGCCGCTGAGGTTGCGGAACGGGATCTGCTGAAGCCGCTGGTTCTCAAGCGACACCTCAGCCTCGCCAAAGGCCCGGTCACGCTGATAGTCGCTGTATTTGCGGTAAATCTCAGTCGTACGGATAACGTCCCGAAGCGCCAACGCTGCGGGATTATTGGGGTCAATGAAGAGGATCTCATCGAGCACCTGCAGCGCCTCGGTGTACTTCAGCTCGGCCTGGAGCTGCCGCACACGGACGAGGTTCTCGCTGATGATCTTGGCCTTCTCGGTTTGCGCCTTGTGCACTTCGGCGGTCCGCGACGCTTCCGCCTCGGAAGCCGCAGCCTGCTGGGCGAGGATGCGATAGTTGTTGGCCGAATCGTCAATGAGCGAAATCAGATCGTTGGCCTTGCGGTCCATCTCGGCCAGTTCGCCCTGAGACAGATACTGCCGACGCTGCCGCACCTTGATCTGGGCAGTCAGGATCTCCCGATTCGCGCCCTTGAAGTCTTCCTCCGCGAGCAGTTGCCTGGCGCGGTCATAGCCCTCGTCAAACTCGATCTTGGCGCGGTCCCGCTGTTCCTGATACCGCTGCTGCACCGAGGCAACGCCGGTCTTGGTCGGTCCCTTGAGCGAGTCGCCTTCGTCCAGCATGGCCATGGCGTGCTGGTAGCCGCGACTGGCCTGCTCATTACCGGGCATGAGTTGGAGGGCTTCCGAGTACTTCGCGGCAGCCTCTCGCCACTTGCCTTCCCGCTCAAGCCGGCGTGCGGCGAGCATGGCGGCATTGACCTTTGCAGCGTGTTGCGTGGCGAGGTCGACTTGCTCGCCCCCATCCTTCGGCGGGTCTTCGGCGTAGGTCGCCGTGACGCCTCCGCACAGTGCCGCAGCCAAGGTCCAGATCTGAATACGCCCGGTCAGGCGAAAGTTCATGGTCGTCTCCACTCGCTATCCCTATGTGGCGATCCCCACAGCGGCTCGGGCATCGACCCGACCCACCCAACGATCACCACACACGTCCCTGTGAATCCATTCCACAAGGCCGCGTAGAGGGGCGTACGGTAGTTCTAGGAGGCCTCGCCTGCAACCGGCTGAGCCGCCCGAACGGCCGCCATATCGTCGATAAACCGAACGAAGAGGGCCGACGCCTCGTGTGGACCGGGCGAAGCTTCGGGGTGAAACTGGACCCCGCGAATTGGCAGGTCCCGGTGCCTGAATCCGGCAACAGTTCCGTCGTTGAGATGTTCATGGGTCACCAGGCATCCAGCCCGGCCCAATGCCTCCGCATCGACGCAGAACCCGTGATTCTGGCTCGTAATGAAGATCCGGCCCGTCTCCAGATCCCGGACGGGCTGATTGGCGCCCCGGTGGCCGAATGGGAGCTTCCAGGTGCTCGCCCCCAACGCCAGCGAAAGCAACTGGTGACCCAAACAAATGCCAAACATTGGCACCGCCCCGATGAGGTCCTTCAGCGCCTCAATGACCGACGTGACGGCCGCCGGGTCGCCCGGGCCATTGGAGATGAAGATGCCCTCTGGGCGGAGTTCACGGATCGCCTCGGCCGACGTTCCGGCACGGACTGGAAGCACCTCGCAGCCGGCCTCCCAGAGGTGCCGGTAGATCGTCTGCTTGGCCCCGCAATCAATCGCGACCACCCGATAGGGCCTCTCCGCGGGCCGGGGTTCGACGGCAGGCCACCACGCATCGAGACCTTCCTGCCATCGCTGCGGTGCTGCGGCGCCCGCCGGGGTCGCCAGATCCTGCCCGCTCATCTGCGGGCTGGCCGCCACCTGCTCGAGCAATGCACCGACCGGCTGCGATGCCCCCACCGACAGCATGCCCCGCATGACGCCCCGGCCTCGAAGCCGCCGGACCAGTGCCCGCGTGTCAATGCCGGTGATCGCCGGGATGCCGTGGCCCGCAAGCCAGGCCGAGAGGTCCTGCTCCGACCGGCAATTGGATCGCATCGCGGCAGCCTCCCGGACTACGAATCCAGCCACCTGCGGGACAGCCGACTCCACATCATGCTCGCACACCCCGTAATTGCCGATGTGGGCGGCGGTCAGCACGAGAATCTGGCCGCGGTAGCTCGGATCCGTCAGTGCTTCCTGATAGCCGGTCATGGCCGTGCAGAACACCACTTCGCCAATACCCGGCCCGGAGCCGCCGAAGGAGGTGCCCTCAAACACGGCCCCATCCTCCAGAACCAAAACAGCAGGCGTCGTCTCGACCGACATGCCCGGGAGTGTAGACAATGTGCGCGTGCACGAACTGTTCCCCGAACCCGTGGCATCCTGGATTCGCGTCGCCGTTGACCGCCCCATCGACGTCGGGGGCGAGGGACTGACCTATGCCGCCGGCCCGGACCTCGGCCCCCTGCTGCCCGGAGACCCAATCGAGGTCCCGCTCGGCCGGGGAAATGCTCGCGCCGCTGGCTGGGTCATTTCCGAGTGCGACCCCCCGGAAGACCCGAGCCGCATCAAGCACGCGCTGGCTCGCGCCGAGACGCCGCCAATCCCGCCGGACCTCGTATCGCTCGGGTGCTGGATCGCCCGGTACTACCTCGCCCCCCTCGGCCCGACGCTCTCGGGCATGGTGCCTGCGCCGGTCAAGCGAGGGACGGGTGGCGTTGTCCGGCGAATGCTCGAGCCCGCCATCGTCGCCGAGCCGCCGAGCCGCCTTGGACCCGCGCAGCGGAAGATTCTCGAGGCCATTCAAGGGCTGCCACAAGCGTCGTTACCCATCGAGCGTCGGACGCTGCGTGATCTCGCGGGCGTCGCGACGTACGGTCCGATCGACACCCTGGTCGCGCATGGACTGCTTATCGAAACGCGGCGAGCGGATATCGCCTCGGCGTGGCGGCCCCGTCACCTCGATGGTTCGCCCGCACCCACACCCACCACGGCGCAGCAGCGAATCATTGACACCGTCGCAGCGTCGCTCGATGGCGGCTTCCATGCCCACGTGCTCCGGGGCGTGACGGGGTCCGGCAAGACCGAGGTGTACCTGCGACTCATCAAGCGCGTGCTCGCTGCGGGCAAGACCGCGCTGGTGCTTGTCCCCGAGATCGCCCTGACACCGCAGACCGCCAGCAGGCTGGCCCTCCGATTCCCGTCCGAGCAGATTGCCATCATGCACTCAGCGCTCCCCGCTGGTGCGCGGCACGCGCACTGGCAAGCCGCCCGCAGCGGCGCAGCCCGCATCGTGCTTGGCGCACGAAGCGGCGTCTTCGCCCCCCTCCCGACAGACACGCTGGGCCTGGTCGTGGTGGACGAGGAGCACGACGCCTCCTTCAAGCAGGACGCCGCACCGCGCTACCATGGCCGCGACGTCGCCATCCGCCGCGCCCACGCTGCCGACTGCCCAATTCTGCTCTGCAGCGCGACGCCATCACTGGAAACATGGCACAACGCCCACACGCGGCCCGGGTGGTCCGTGCACCGCCTGACCGAGCGAGCGCCCGGCCTGTCCGTCCCGCGCACACGGGTCGTCGACATTCGCAAGGAAATCCGCGCCGACCCAGGGTGCGGGTCCATTGGCCCGACACTGCGGGCAGCGCTGCATCGAACGCTCGATGACGGGCACCAGGCACTGCTGCTGCTCAACCGCCGCGGCTGGGCGACGCTGCTGGCCTGCGCCGACCGCCGCTGCGGCTGGTCACTCCAATGCGAGCACTGCGACGTCACGATGGTGTTTCACCACGCCCGCGAGCACGCCGGACGCGGGTTCCTGCGATGCCACCACTGCCACCGCGAGGTCCGCCAGCCGCGTACGTGCCCCGAGTGCGGCGGGCGAGTCATCCGCCAGGGCGCCGGAACGCAGCGGGTGGAAGAGGATGTCCTCGCCATTCGGCCGGATCTGACGGAAGGCGACTCGCTGGTGCGAATGGATTCCGACTCGATGCAGCACATTGATCGCTTTCAGGATGTGCTCTCCCGGTTTCAATCCGGCGAGGTGCGTGTGCTGCTCGGCACGCAAATGATCGCCAAGGGGCTGGACGTGCCGGGGGTCCGGCTGGTGGGCAGCCAAATGTGCGCCATGGGGCGGGCGGGGCGGGGGGCCCGGCGGGGCGGCGTCTTTGCCGCCGACACCTCAATGCACATGCCCGACTTTCGCGCCTCCGAGCGAACGTTCCAACTCATCAGTCAGGTGACGGGACGCTGCGGTCGTAGCGAGAACGCAGGCGATGCCATCGTTCAGACGAGAGACCCCGACGCCTCCTCCATTGTGCTCGCCGCCGCCGGCCAGGCCGAGCAGTTCCTGGCCGATGAATGCTCGCAGCGACGCAACGCCG
>CAZMPA010000193.1:0-4487 GCA_964567915.1 uncultured Isosphaeraceae bacterium
CAACATGGGCGGCAAGCAACTCTCGCTTGTGGGTCAGGGCGCCCAGAGTTTCCCGCGGGCGATCATCGACGCGGGTGGTGCGGGGCCGGTCATGTGGTTTGCAAGCGGGGAAGGTCCGGAGGTGATCGTCGATGCGGTCACGCTTCAGAACGGCGACGCGAGCAGCAATGGCGGGGGCATCGAGATCACTGGCGGGTCGGCGCCGACGATTCGAGATTCCACGATCCGCAACTGCAACGCCGGCATGCGAGGGGGAGGCATTTCCATCACCGCGGCATCTCCTCATCTTCAGGATCTCATCATCGTGAATAACACGGCAGGCCTCGATGGCGGCGGCATCGCGGTCATGAGCTCCGCTGAAGGTCCGCTGATTGAAGGGGTGTCGCTGCACGCCAACAACGCCCAGCGGGGCGGCGGCATCGTGGTCATGGACGGTAGTACCGTCTCGATGCCCGCGTGCAATCTTATTGGCAATTCGGCATTTGACGGGGGCGGCTTGCAAGTCAGCACGGGGGGCGTAGTCAATGTGACCGGGGGACTCATTGCCCGGAACACGGCCAGTGCCCGCGGCGCTGCGGTCAACATGTACGAGGGTCAGACCTCGCTCTACATCAATGGCCTGCCCGACGGCACGCAGGTCGCCATCCGCGAGAATCATTCGGCGGCCTTTGGGGCCATCAACGGATTCGGTGACGCATCGGTCTGGCTCGCGGGCGTGGGGTTCTGCGCGAACACAAACGACTTCGGAAGTCCCAACGTCGACATTACGACCGAGATGCCCTGGGCAACGTCGGGCGTACCGTCCATTTGCATGTCGGCCGAATGCGCCGATGAGGATGCGGACCAGACGCTGGACGACTGCTGCGATTCTGGACCGGCTGACAGTGACACGGATGGTGTGCTGGACTGCTACGACCAGTGCCCTGGTGGCGCGGATGTTGATACGGACGGCGATGGCACCATGGACTGCGTCGATCTCTGTCCGAACGATCCAGAGAAGGTGGCGCCAGGGGTGTGCGGCTGCGGTGTGCCGGATACCGACACGGATGGCGATGGCGTGCCTGACTGCAATGACCCATGTCCCGCGTATGCCTACGACTGTGACGACGATCCGACCACCCTTGAGTTGGTGCCCGGCATGGCCATTCAGTCAGCGATCGAACTCGTGCCGGAAGGTGGGACGATCGAACTTGCCGCCGGTACCTATCACGCTGTGGACGTCGACTTATCGGGCAAGGCGATCACGCTGCGTGGAACGATTGGTGGCGACGGCGCGCCGACCTCGGTGCTCGATGCCATGGGCGAAGGCACGGTGCTACTCCTCGTGTCGGGCGAGCCGGCCGCAACCATCGTGCAGGACGTTGTCATCACAGGTGGTGCGGCGTCCATGGGTGCCGGCATGCGTGTCGAGAACGGCGCGGCGCCGACGCTTCAGAACTGTCTGTTCGAAAGTAACCACGCCGCTGCGGAGGGTGGCGGCCTGAGAATTGTCGATGCGTCGCCGACGATTCTTTCCTGCGCCTTCACCAACAACACGGCGCAGCTCAATGGCGGCGGGTGCATTGTGCGAGGCGGATTGCAGCCGGTGATCTTCAGTGACTGTACGTTTGCGAAGAATTTCGCCGGTACCTCCACTGTGGGCGCAGTTGGTGGCGGCTGCTCGGTCTTTGACGCGGTGGTGACGTTTGGTGGCTCGATGTTCGAATCCAACGGTTCCTCGACGTCTGGCGGCGGCCTGTTCATAGAGTCCCAGCAAGCTGCCACGGAGGTCACGCTGGAGCAGACATCCCTACGGGGCAACGCCGCCGACACGACAGGCAGCGGTGCGCAGTTGCAGGGCGATGCGGCGTCACTGTGGCTCGTCGGCGACGCAGATGGCGGCCAGGCCATGTGGGTGGACGGCAACACCTCGCAGGCGGGCGGCGCGGTCAACGCGACCGGTCAGGCGATGCTGTCAGTCGGCGGCACGACCTTCTGCGGCAACACCGAAGGTGGGTCGGGCCTCGTATCGCACGTCACGTCCGGCAGTTCGGTCGTGTACGAGGGCGGCAACTGCTTCGCGATCAGTTGCGCGGACGCCAATGGTGATGGCCAGCCCGAGGGCTGCTGCCCTGAGGATTGGGATGCCGTGATTCCATCCTGCGCTCAGCCTTGCGGGGCCGACCTTGATGGCAACGGCAGCGTGGACATCGATGACCTGCTCTCGCTCCTCTCGGCCTTTGGCCAGACGTGTCCCAACGGCTGCGCCGCCGACCTCACAGGCGACGGCGAAGTGGACACCAACGACCTTCTGACGCTTCTCTCTGCGTTTGGGCCGTGTGTCTGATCGGTCACTGGACGGGTACTGGGGGAGTCACGACCCGCTCGCCTCGGCCTCAATAAACACGCGCTTGATGTCGCTGTGGGCGGCGCGGATGTCCTGGGTGAGGTGGTCAATGGCCTGCTCAACATCGCCGGCGGGGAGCTCGTCGCGGAAGTCCAGGCTGATGGTGAGGAGCACATAGCGGGGGCCCATGTGCAGCGTGAGCACTTCGTTCACCGCGACGACGGCGTCGATGGCGCCGGCGCGGCGGCGGACGTCGGCGACGATCTCGGGCTCGGCTGACTCGCCAATGAGGAGCGACTTCGTGCGAATCGCCAGCATGATTGCGGTCGCCCCAAGAATCAGACCAATGCCAATCGAGGCGATGCCGTCAAACACGGGCATGCCCAGTACCTCGCCCAGCGTCAATCCGATCGCAGCGACGGCCAGGCCGAGCATCGCAGCCGAGTCCTCGAAGAGGACCACGAAAGTCGTCGGGTCCTTCGACGCATTGATCGTTGTGGCAATGCTGCGGCCACGCATCTGCCCGCGGAACGCCTTCCACGCGAACCACCAGGCAAAACCCTCAAAGATGCCCGCCAGCCCGAGCACGATGTAGTTGATGAATGGGTCGCTGACCGGCTCCGGATGCATGACCCGGTGCACACCTTCATAGATGGATACGCCCGAGCCGAGCGCGAAGATCAGAATGGCCACGATGAATGCCCAGAAGTAGATCTCTTTGCCGTGGCCGAACGGGAACCGCTCGTCCGCGGGCTTGCGGGCACGTTTCATGCCGTGCAGCAGCAGCCCCTGATTGCCGGTATCGACAAGCGAGTGAATGCCCTCGGCCATCATCGCTGCTGAACCCGTGATGGCCGCCGCCACGAACTTCGTGACGGCGATCAGGGCATTCCCGACGAGGGCCGCATAGATGACGAACTTGGTCCCGGTGGCCATGGCCCGGGCAGCCTAACGGCCAGTACGGCCTGAGTGGGGCCCGCGGCGGATCCAGCGAGGTTGTGATTGACCACGCCCGGTTCCGGTGGTCCAATGGAAGGCCCCGGAGATTCGCCCCCATGTCGATGCTGCTCATGTCGCTGATGCTCGCCGCCGCCCCTGCAGACGGCGTCGCCGTGGATGCTGCCATGTTCAGGCCCCTCCTTGGGGCCGGCGGCCGAGTCACGCTATCGGACGTCCCGCTGGGCGACGGTACGCGGGGCGACTTGAAGCTTGAGCCGATGCGGCTGATCACGCCTGACACCAGATTCGAGGTCGGCTACGAACGCCGCGGCATAGAGCCGGCCGACCTGCCCACGCTCTATCACGGAGAGGTCGCGGAGCGGCCGGGCTCCTGGGCCTACATCGCCGCCAGTTCCCGCGGCGTCACCGGTCTGCTTGATGTCGGCGAAGGCATGCTGGCGCTCGCGTCAGCGGACGGCCGCCCCGGGCTCGTAGGGGAGGGCCTTGCGTGGCAACCGATCGCTGCCGCCATGCCGCCGCCGGGCGTGCAACTCTGCGGCGCCGATACCAGCCACGCTGCGTTCTCGTCGCCACGCGCGCTTGACGCAGCCGTCCGTGTCCATTTGGAACTTGCCATCGAGACCGACTACGAATTCGCGTCGCTCTTCGGTGTCAACCTCGATGACACCGCAGCCTATGTCGTTGCCATGCAGGGCGCCGTCGCAGCGATCTTCTCCCGCGACGTCGCCTGCGACATCGAGTTGACGTACGTGCGGTTGTGGGACACGGCCGACGATCTGTTCAACGAGGAGAACCCGCTGCAGCCGTTCCGGCACTATTGGAACGACAACATGACCGACGTGCCGCGGGATCTGGCGCAGTTTCTGTCGGGCCGCGTCAATCTGCCGTATGGCGGCGTTGCGTGGCTGAATGCAACCTGCGGTGACCGGGCCTATAGCGTCGCGGGCTACATGCTGGGCTCGTTTGTCAGCGGCACCGATCCCGCCTTCGGAAACTGGGACGTCACGGTCGCTGCGCACGAACTTGGCCATAACTGCGGCACCGCTCACACCCACGACTACAGCCTCGACGACTGCGCCAATGGCCAGATTGTGCGTGGTCCCATCATGAGCTACTGCCATACGACAACCGGCGGCGGCGCGAATCTGGACATGCGGTTTCATACCTTCACGACCGCCGCCATGCGAGCGCATCTGGAGGA
>CAZMPA010000194.1:0-4462 GCA_964567915.1 uncultured Isosphaeraceae bacterium
TTCCCCGCCCGGTCGATGCCAGTCGGCCCCGATGGGTGGTGATGTGTGTGGTTGGTCCGGCCTTGACCGATTGAACGGGAAGGTCCGGAAACACATGCACCAGATTGAGAAAGAGCAGCTGACAATGATCCGATCTGGGATTCTACCCCACCCGCACGCGGGGGGCCTTTGCGGACACGCCGCTTGAGCTCCCCCAGAAGCGGTCCTCAGCCAGTTTGCCTCCAAATCTCTGAAAGTCCGCACATGTTTCGGGCAATTCGGGACTAGGTTGAGGGACGCGGATGGGTGTTCCTGGTGCGTCAGGCAATAGGACCTTCCCACAAAGCAGGCAGAAATGCGGAGGCGAGACATGCGGGCGACATCAGACTCAATGAAGATCACGATGCTGGCGGCCGCCGGGATGGCAGTGCTGAGCACGGCGGCACTTGGAGCGACCCGCGAGTGGGTCGGATTCGATAACGAGCCCGCCGGCACCGCACCCTCCATCACGCTACTCACGGAACTGAGCTCACTGAACAAGTCAGTCTTCGAGGTGAAACTGCACGGCATGTGGCTGACGCCGATGGACGTGCCCGGCCAGAGCGAGCCTATGCATGCGTTGGAACTTCCCGGGGCGGGTGCCATGGCCACGGATGCATGGGGCCTTCCGGAACTGCCTGGCGTCGCGCTCAATGTGGCCTGCACGGTCGGTGGGGTGCAGGGAGAGCCACCATATGTGGACATTCAGGTCGAACCGATCAATCAGATCGCCCTCCAGAACATCCGCGTGTATCCCCGTCAGGCCGACGACGCGACCGATGAGACCGGGGGGGACGGAGACCTGACCTTCTACTACGACGAGACCTTCTATCAGTCGACAGATGATCCCTTCCCGGTGGCGGCTGCCCGGCCGCTCGGCGACTATCGCAAGGTCCGCGGGATTGGCTCGGTTGCGACGGTGCTGACGTGCATGCGATGCGCCCCGGCGTCCGAGACGCTGTTCGTGGAAACGGCGTTTCAAGTGAGCGTGCACATGACGGGTACCCCGCTTGAGCACATGAGCGTCCGGCCTCAAATGGCCGAATACATCGGCGAGATCTACCACAATCAGGCGCTTCTATGGGAACTCCAACTTGCATCGCTCAACATGGGTGCCGATGAGGGAGACTACCTCATCGTGACGCCAGAGCACTACCGCGAGGAGTTGCTACCGCTCATCCGACAGAAGACCGAGCGGGGTCTCCGCGTGCGCGTCATCAAGACATCCTCGCTAGGCACCGGATTCGACGCCACCGACGTCAAGAATGCGATTGCGGACTGGTACGACGATTGTGACAACCACGACGAGTGCTATGTGCTTCTGGTCGGAGATCTCGATGAGATGCCGATGCATGAAGATCCACTGAACAACCTGCCATCGGATCACTTTTACGTCTGCCTGAACGACGATCTGGAGCCGGCATGTCCCATCGGCCGGTACTCGTGCGACTCAGAGGCCGATCTTGAACAGCAGATCGCCAAGACGATCGCCTATTCGGAGAATCCGATCGCAGGATCCGACCATTACAGTCGCGGCTTGCTCGCCGCGCACAAGCAGCAGAGCAAGGAGTACGTGGAGTGCATCGAGGACATTGAAGATCAGGTGTACGAGGCACTCCAGCCCGACTTCACGATGTACTCTGGCCGTGAGACTGACTCAACCGTGGCTAATGTCGTGAGCGACATCAACAACACCCACTACGGGCTTGTGATGTATCGAGGTCACGGGTGGAAGATCAAGTGGGGCGACAACTGGAACACCCAGAATGACGAGTTGTGGGACTCGGATGTCGCCGGCCTGTCAAATGGCGCCTACACACCAATCGTGGTATCGGTGGCCTGCGGCAACAGCGCCATGCAACTCGAGGACGACTGCATCGGTGAAGTCTGGATGGAAGGGGACCAGGACGGCGCGGTCGCGCACATCGGCTCAACCCGATCCAGTAACACGGTGCCGAACCACGACTTTGCCCGTCTGTTCCAGTACTTCTACTGGACCGATGCCAACTACTCGCTGGGACTGCTCATGCAGGGCTCCTGGGAGTTCGCGTGGTTGGGCAACGGGTGCTCGAATGCGGCGGCGAAGAACTGGTAAATGTCCCAACTCCTCGGTGATCCAGAACTCCGCCCGTGGATTCGCTCGCCGCTGATCATCCGCATTTCCGACATGCCTCTGTTCGCAGAGGGCTTTCACTGGTACAGCGTCAATGTCGACGCCGACCGAGCGATGGATCTGGAGGATGTCATTGTCGTCGCGGTCGTCAACGGTGAGATCCGCCAGATGGCCCGGTGTGATGCCAGTGGTCAGGCCACCTTCGATCTGAACCTCGCGGCGGACGATGAGGTTGTCCTGCGGGCGCATTCTGAGATCGAGTTTGCGCTCGATGCGCGGGAAGTGGCGTTGGTGGCCGCGCCGTGCCCGGCCGATCTGAACGGATCCGGCGAAGTGGACATTGATGACCTCCTGGCCGTGGTCGGGGGGTGGAACACGGCGGCTGGTGACATCACAGGAGACGGGACGACCGACATCGCCGACGTCCTTGCGGTGCTTGACGGCTTTGGAGAGTGCCCTTGAACCGAGTGGCAACCTGATACGCACGCGGGCGGGCCTGCCCTGGCAGGCTCGCTCGTTTCGCTTGGTACGTCAGACCGCTTTCCACCGCCGCGCGAGTAGCCGTGCGGCAATGAAGAAGGCGACGGTCATGCAGAGAAGCACGCCCGCTGCCGGCGCGATGCCAACGAGCAGGCTGCCTGTGGTGGCGGTGGGCGAGGTGTACCAGAAGACTTCCAGATAGCCCTCGACGGCCCACGCATTGAAGGTCGTGTACCAGCCGACCTCCTGGACGGCCGCGGGCATGGCGAAGCGGGGGATCATGCTGCCGCCGAGCGCGCTCATCGCCAGAATGACGACAGTCGAAACTCCGGCCAACTGCGCGCGGCTCCTGCATGCAGTCGCGAGGAGCAACCCGAGACCGGACGCGGCCGTCGCAGTGACGGCCGTGATGATCACGCACGCCAGCACCCGGGGCCAGGTCCATGGGCCGACGCCGAAGGCAATCGTGGCAAACACAAACAGGATGAGCATCGATCCGAACGCCATGATGGTCATCCACATGCCGTTGGCCAGCAGGAGCCGCGTCATGCCAAGCGGCGTGAAGAGCAGACGGTCGAGGATGCCCGCTTCCTGATCTTCCAGGAGTGAGCCCGACGCGCCCGCGACTGAGAAGAGCAGGAACATCACGCCGATGGCGGCGAGGTAGTAGGTGGCCATGGAGCGTGGGGGCTCGTCCGTGGTTGCGGCGACGTCCTCGACCTGAACAGGCAGGAGCATGGCGGAGGCAATGCTGGTGTCATCGCTGTGGTCGCCATGATCTTCCGAGTTGGCGATCTCTGCCGTGATCAGGTCGATGGCTCGCTGCTGCTGAGGCGTCAGGCCGCCGCCGAATCGCTCAAGCTGCTCCATGCCGCTGCGAATCATTGTCGACTGCATGCCCGTTATCGCAGCCTGTTGCAGCAGACCGGGAATGGCTGTTCCCGCGATCGGGTTCGAGGGATCGACCAGGACACGCACAGGAACCGCGTCGGTTGGCCCGAACGAGATACCCATACCCCTGGGAATGATGATCGCCGCATCGGCGTGGCCCTTTCGCACCGCCTGTCGAGCAGACTCAAGTGTCCAGGGGCGAGGCTCACCCGCGGATGCATCGGCGAGTCGGACCGTCAAACCACTTCCGGCGTGCTCAAGCGCCTCTGCAATACGCCGTGATGTATCGGTGCCATCGTCATCGACGAGCACGGCCACCATGCTGCTCACGCCGCCGCTACGCGCTATGCCGCCGAAGATTCCTGCAAAGATCGCGTAGAAGACAATTGGCAGCAGGCAGGTCAGCATGACCGCTACGCGATCACGCAGCAGAGCGAGCAGTTTCGTCTTCACGATCGAAGCGATCATTCGCGCAGTTCTCGGCCCGTGAGGTGAATGAAGAGGTCCTGCAGCGTGGGGGCCTCGACTTCGAGTCCGTCTATCTGCACTCCAGCCTGCGCGAGGGAAGCGATCGCAGCCGTGACGACCGAGACATTGTCCAGATCACGCCACATGGCGTCATTGGCTGCGTTCCATCCTGGTGGAAGGGGTCGCGTCGTGGGCGTCACTCGCATCCGGCGTCTGCGACCGAAGTGCTCGCTAATCAGGTCGTCCAATGTGCCGTCGGCGATCACGGCGCCGTGATCAATGATGACGACGCGGTCGATGTGCTGCGCGGCCTCATCCATCATGTGGGTGGTGAGCAGGATGGCCATACCTCGCTCGTGCAGGCCCGCAAGCATCTCTCGAATTCGCTCGCGGCTCTGCGGATCGACGCCGACCGTCGGTTCGTCCAGCAGCAACAGATCCGGTTCGTGCAGAATGCCGCAGGCAATGTTGAGCCGGCGTTTCATGCCTCCG
>CAZMPA010000195.1:0-4376 GCA_964567915.1 uncultured Isosphaeraceae bacterium
AACACGCCGTACCCAGCGGTGCAGTCGTCGGTCACCATGGCCTGACCATCGCCCTGCTCGTCGGTCGCAAGGACATACCACGTGCCATTGCTGGCCGAAATGGCGCCGCCGTTTTCGAAGTTGCCGAAGTCGATACCAATCGTACTCAGCACGTTCTCGTTGAACGGGTTGCCTGAGCTGTCCAGCGCGCCAATGGTGACGCGGCTGTCAAACTCAAGGTCTGGAGCCAGCGGGTAGAAGGCTGGGTTGCACTCGATGGTTGTCGGACCGCCGAAGGTGCTCTGCCAGAAGCCAGCGGACGACGAGACTGTCTTCTGCTGGTCCTGGTTGCCCGCGACCGCGTCGATTCGCTCGCCGGCGCCAACCATGGCAAAGACGTCCACGGTCCATGTGTCCTGCGGGTCGTCCACGAGGTTGGTGCCCACGACTTTCCAGCCGATGCCGGAGAAGTTGTTGGACGTGCAGGGGTCGTTGTCGCACGTCGTTTCGTCACCCATGTAGGTGCCGCCGCAGTCCGGCTCTTCCGTCACTGTGCACGTGGAGCCGTAGCAGCAGGCGCCTGTGGGGGGCAATGCGCACAACTCGTCGTCGCACGGGACATTGTCGCCCTGATAGGTGCCGCCGACGTTGTTGCACTGGCTTTCGGCTACGGTTGCGCATGAACCGCTGGAGAGGCAGCATGCGCCGGTGCTGAGGTTGCACTCGGTCGATCCGCAGTCGGTACCGTCGCCCTGGTAGGCGCCGCCGATATCGGTGCATTCGCCCTGCGTCAGGTACTGACAATTGGAGCCGAGGCAGCAGGCGCCCGATGGGCCGGGCGCGTGCAGGCAGCCCGAGATGCTGTTGGCGAAGGCCATGATGGTGTTGCGGGAATCCTGCGTGAAGTTGTTCGCGCAGGTGATGGTTGGGTTCATGGTGTTGGACGGGCACGTGCAGTGGCCCGCATTCCAGTTGTGGCCCATTTCATGGGCGGACAGGTCCGTGGCGCAGCCGAAGGACCCGCAGCAGTTGGACTGGACGACGCCGTACTCACTGCTGGAGCACACCGCGCCCAGATAGGCCAGTCCAATCGTGCCGCCGGTATCCACACCGGTGAACAGATGGACCATGTCACGAGCAAGCCCCGGGTGGTTGCCACTGTTCCAGTCGTTCTGCAACTGGTTCAGGCGTGTCTCGATGCTGTTGCTGCTGTACGGATCATCGCTCGTGCTGCGGACGACGATGGCCTGAATCTCGTGGGTCAGAAAGACCTGTGACTCGTACAGGGAGTTGACGCTGTTGATCACTGCGTTGACGCGGTTCTCGACGCCGGACACCGAGCCGTACTGCTGGAAGAACTCGTAGTCGGCGTCGACGCACATCTCGGCCGCCTGAATGGTGCCGCGGTCGCCGCCAGTGGGGTCGAAGTCGGTGGCGGGCATGCCGCCTGCACGCCACGCCTCGTCGATGGGGCAGATGTTTTCGGGCGAGATGATTGCCTCGCCGCGGTAGACGGCGTAGTCGTCGGCGTCTGCGCCGTCGAGCCGGTCGAGCAGGGGCTCGGCGAACCATTGGCTGCCGTCTGCTTCAATCAGCCGCATGCGGAAGCCATCATCCTCAAACCCGACCGCGATGATGACGGCCGTGTCGTTGACGTCCGTTCCGCGGTAGGTGGTCACCGGGCCGGGGATCTCCTCGGTGAAGCTGCCGTCCGACTCCTGCACAATCAGCCTGAAGTTGGCGCTGCGGTTGTCGTGTGGCCACAGCACCAGACTGCGGTCCTGTCCGGAGGTCACGAGGTCCAGGCGAAGTGTGTCGCCATCCCCTGGCCGCATCTGCAGGGTCTGCAGCGTGCAGGCCTCAAGGCTGAGCGACTCGCAGGCCGCCTTGACCGACACGTCGCCTGCAAGGGCTGGAGCCGTGGCCAGGGCCAGTGTGGCGATAGTGATCGCCCTTGCGGCGTACGTCGTTGGACAGTGATGCATTGAGTGGCTCTCTTCTTACGGATTTCAGGCGGCGCAGCGACGCCTGGGGCAACCCCACGTCCCCCTAGTCCACTCCATAAGAGGCCCCTCGTCAAGCATCAGATGCCAAAAAGGGGCACATCCAAGCCATCGGCGGGGGATTCTGAGGCGACTGCCGCCTGCCTACCGGCTACACTGCCGCGTCTTGCCCCGCCGCGAGCGGGGCATCAGGACAGGTGACCGAGCGGCTGAAGGTACCGGTTTGCTAAACCGGCGTAGGGCTCACGCTCTACCGCGGGTTCGAATCCCGCCCTGTCCGTTGCTGGCCAAGGGGCCATTGCATGGCCGGCCCCCCGGGGGCGTGTCACAGTGGGCGTCACAGTGGGCCTTGCTGGGGGCCCTCGCCGCGATTCGCGGCAGCGAACCTCAGACTGTCAAGACGCCTGGAGCCGTACCCTGCCCCACATGCCCCTGACACGCGGCCAGTATCTCTACCGCGTCTTCGCCGGCATGGCCTGCCTGCTCGCGGCGGTTGGATTCGTCCGGTACGCCTATGCGCCACTTCTGCCGGCCATGTTCCATGCCAAATGGCTCGACCCCACCTCGGCGGCCTACATCGGCGCGGTCAATTTCGGGGCCAATCTGCTTGCGGCGCTGGCGTGCGCCCGGCTCGCCCGTGCGTTCACCGCGGGCCGCGTCGCGCGTTGGTCGTTGCTGCTGGGGGTGATCGCGACGACGGGGGACGCCCTGCCTCTGGGTACATGGTGGATCGGCCTGTGCAGGCTGCTCGCAGGGTGCACCGCGGCTGGTGTCATCATTCTGCTGCCGGTCATCGCGGTCCGGGGTATTGAGCCGCGACACCGCAGCGTCATCTCGGGGCTGCTCTTTACTGGCGCCGGCCTCGGGGTTGTGATTGCGAGCCTTGTGATTCCGTGGTCAATCGGATCAGGTCCGGCCGGAGGGTGGTTGGTGATGGGGGGTGGTACGCTCCTGTGCACCCTGTTCGCCTGGCCACTGCTACCCACGCGTGGTGCTGAAGCACCCGGGCAAGCTCAGCGCTCCTGTGCACCCTGTTCGCCTGGCCACTGCTACGGCCCACGCCCGACGCGTCCGAACAGCAGAAGCCAGCGGCGGTCTGCAGCGGCAATCGCGCCGCGCTCATCATGCTGCTCCTGAGCTACGGCCTCTTTGCCGTTTGTTCGGTGCCGCACTCAATATTCCTGTCCGCGTATCTGCACCACGAACTCGGCCTGCCTCCACCGCAGGCAGCACTTGCCTACATCTCATTCGGTATCGGACTGACACTCGGCGGGCCGGTGCTCTCGAGCGGCCTGGCGAAGTGTGTGGGGCTCCGCAGGGCCGCGGCTGCATCGGTGCTGTTCGGCACCGCGGCGGTCGCCATCGTGCTGCTGACGCGGGACGTGACGCTGGTCATCGTGTCGGGCGGCTTGCTTGGCATGGCGCAGATGGGCATGGTGCCGATCGGGTCGCTCTGCTGTCTGGAACTGGCTGGCCCCTCCGGGCATGCGGTTTGGTGGGGGCGGTTTACGGCGACATATACGCTTGGCGTCACGGCCGGCACCCTGATGATGGGCGCGATGTTTGGCGCGGGACTGTCGTACATCGACGGCTTCTGGATGGCAGCGGGCTTCAACGCCGTCTCGGTGGTGCTGGCGGTTGTGGTCGTGGGCATGCGGTCAGGCCAGCGGCCTGCGAGTCGTGTTGACTGGACCCATGGAGGAGACCCCCATGACGTGGATCGACATCTCGCCCCAAGTCTCGGAGTCGCTTGCTGTGTGGCCTGGCGACGTGCCATTCAGCCGAACGGCGCAGAACGCAATGGAATCGGGTGACGTCATCAACCTGTCGTCGGTCGCCAGCACGCTGCACCTCGGCGCGCACGTCGACGCTGAGCGTCACTACGTTGCGGGCGGCCGCGATGTCTCGCAGTGGCCGCTCGATCGATTCATCGGCGCGTGCGATGTGGTGCACGTACCGGTTGCGCGGGGCGAGTCAATCCCCGCTGACCAACTGCCTGCAACGTCGTCGCCCCGCGTCCTGCTCCGCACCGACACCTATCCGGATGCAGCGCATTTCAACAAAGACTTCGCCGGCCTCCAGCCCGACGCCGTCGATCTCCTGGCAGACCGCGGCGTGAAGCTGGTCGGCATTGACACGCCGAGTGTTGACCGCTTCACCGACCACGATCTCCCCGCGCACCAACGCTTCGGCGCCCGCGGCCTGACGATCCTGGAAGGCTTGCGACTCGCCGACGTTTTGCCCGGAACATACGAACTCATCGCGTTGCCACTACGCATTGAAGGGGGCGACGGCTCGCCTGTGCGGGCGGTGTTGAGCCTGTGACTTGCCGAGTCGCTCTCGTACCCGAAAAACGATATCGCCCCCATAGTCGAACTAACGTGAGGCGAAAAG
>CAZMPA010000196.1:0-4366 GCA_964567915.1 uncultured Isosphaeraceae bacterium
GAGCACTGGATGCCGCCCGTCGCGAATGTCCAGGTCGCAGCCGTCGGTCATCGTGGGTCGAATGAGGTTTCGCTTCACGGCAAGCCCGGCAAATCCGCACAGCACATCAATCGTGGCGACGGACGCGGAGAGTTCCCGGAGCGCCGGTGCAGCCGCATCGACGCGGTTGACGAGTTCGGTGAACATCGTCTGCTCTCGCTCAATTCCTCTCGCCTGCGCGCCAAGCGCTTCGGTCTCGTACTGTTTGAGCCGGTCTGTGATGTAGCGTTCGGCGTTCTTGAGCGTCTGCTTTCGGACGAAGTCTGGAGGAACCCGTTCGGTGTGGACGTGCGTGACCTCGATGTAGTAGCCGAACACGCGGTTGTATCCGACTTTCAGCGATGGGATACCGGTGGCGCTGGAGAGTTCGGCCTGATACTCGGCCAGCCAGGCGGAGCCGTCTCGTTGCAGCGATCGCGCCGCGTCCAACTCTGAATCTGCGCCATCTCTGAAGAGGCCGCCTTCTCGCAGGTGGGCCGGGGGGTCGTCCTCGCACTGCCGGTGGATGTCCTCGCCGAGCGTCAGCAGCCGGGACTCGAGGTCGGCGATCGACGCGCACAGTGTTGCGGCTGCGGGCAGGACTTCCAG
Source organism: uncultured Isosphaeraceae bacterium (assembly GCA_964567915.1). Classification (GTDB taxonomy): domain Bacteria; phylum Planctomycetota; class Phycisphaerae; order Phycisphaerales; family SM1A02; genus UBA12567. Next base: position 628 of record CAZMPA010000196.1, read on the forward strand.
CCGCTCACGCAGGGCGGGAACCTGCAGGATGGACCGGCCCAATGCCGTGACGTCCCGTGGCGTCAGCCGACCGGTCGCGGCTCGGCCGGCAATGCGGGCGACATCCGAAACCCGGCCCGCCGTTTCGACGAGGTCTGATCGAGCTGCATCGTCGGCGACGAGGACGGCGACCAGATTGTGGCGAGCCTCGATGCCGGCGAGATTGGCGAGCGGCCAGCAGAGCCAGTCTCGGAGCAGCCGGCGGCCCATAGGCGTGACACAGCACTTCAACGCGTCGAGCAGGGAGCCGTCAACACCGCCGGTGCGCAGGGTCTGCTCGATCTCCAGACTCCGAAGTGTCGAAGCGTCGATCTGCACGCGGTCTGAGACGGCGGGGGGCGTGGGGGGCTGCTTGTGGGAGAGGCGGGTGTGTTCGCCGGGCATGGTGTCCAGCAGGAATCGAAGCAGACCGCCCGCGGCCGCCACGCCCGTGCCATCATCCTCCAGTCCCCACCCTTCGAGTGTTGAGACGCCCCAGTGTTCACATAGAAGTCGACGCCCTTCGGTCGCGTTGATCGACCACGGGGGACGTCGCGTCAGCACGCAGTCGCATACGCGAGCCGCCTCGGCCACGACGGGATGGTCCGCCAGATCGTCTGCGACGAGCAGTTCGCACGGCATCAGTCGCGCCAACTCATCGACGACGTCTGCTTCACAGGTGTGCAGCAGATCGAACCGCCCGGTGGACAGTTCTGCCGATGTGATGACCGCTGTTCCGTCTTCGTTGAGCATGACCAACGCGGTGGAATTCGCGCGGCCCTCCTCAAGCAGGCTCTCGTCGACGAGCGTTCCCGGTGTGAGTACACGGGTCACGCCCCGATCAACAACACCTTTGGCTTCGGCGGGATCCTGAATCTGGTCGCACACGGCGACGCGAAACCCCTGGCCGATCAATCGATGGATGTAGCCCTCCGCTGCGTGAAACGGGACGCCCGCCATTGGGATGCCGCTGGTGCGTTCGGTCAGGGTGAGGCCGAGCGTCTGGTGAACGGTGACCGCGTCCTCACCGAACATCTCGTAGAAGTCGCCCATCCGGAAGAACAGGATGCAGTCGGGGTGGGCTTCTTTGAAGTGGCGATGCTGCCGCATGGCCGGCGTGTCCCGCGGGTCCTTTGCCTTGGGCTTGGAGGCGGTTCTGCGGGAGGTTTTTGGCGAACCCATGGCGGTGATTGTAGGGACTCCCCGGGCGGATTCGACCGGTTCCGCTGCGAGGTTCGTACACTTCACGCCGGGCCTTTGGAGACCTCCACGTGCTGCATCACATCTTGATTTGCCAATGGGCGACGTTGACGGCCACCGCTCCCGATCAGGCCGTGTCCGTGGACGAGCAGGCGGAGGAGGCGGTGGTTGGAGCGCCGGAGGGAGCGACGATTCCGGAGGGGGCCCAGGGTGTGGGAGACCCGTTTCCGAATGGCCTGGACCTGGACTGGCTCGGTCCGCTGCATGACAATCTGCGATTCACCGTCGACCTGAGCGGCCGGTTTGAGTACGACACCGCCAGAGAAGACTGGTCGATCTCGCAGTTCTATGGATTCGACCTCTTCAAGGTTCTGTCCAACAAGCGGGGCGACTACGCGACCATGGTGCTGCAGGGCTTCGCGACCCGGATCGACAACAACCCGGCGCCGCCCTGGTTCTTCGACGGTCCCACTGATTGGCAGTGGATCTATCGAATGTTCTACATCAACTGGAAGCTCGCGCCGCGGGATGTGCTCAACCTCAAGGTTGGCCACTTTGAGATGCCGTTCGGACTTGAGATGTCGGTCGATACCAATGGGACCCTCCGTCAGGTGGGGACGGCGCCGAACCTTGGCATCAAGGCGGACTGGGGCGCCACACTCAATGGCGTGGCGGAGGGGCTTGAGTACGAGGTTGGGATCGGACGTGGCAGCGGCAATGAGTGGCACGCGGCTGGATCGCCCTATGTTGTCGTTGGCCGCGTCGGGACGGACGCAAACGCTGGTTGGTGGCTTGGCGCGTCCGGCTTTGCGGCGGAGCTGTACCGCCCCGGTACGACGGTGGAGCGTCGACGGATCGGGCTGGACGCCGGCGTCGAATTCGGCTCATTCACCCTGATGGGGGAGGTGTCCGGTGGCACGAACGCAGGTGTTGACGCGCTGCATGTGCTGGGCGAACTCAACTGGCGTGATCCCGCGGAACGTTGGTTTGCGTACGGACAATTGCGGGCCATGCGGCAAAAGCCCGCGGCCGCCGGCTGGACCGGTCCATTTCAATCCGCGCTCGGGCTGGAGTGGGCTCCGGACAGACACTGGACACTTTCTGCGGAGTGGGTGCAGAACCTGCAGGAGACTCCGAATGGATCTCGCGACGCGGCGATTCGCCTTCAAGCGAGGTATCGGTTTTGATGGGTAGCGGCTTCAAGTGTCTGTTCTTGCTCGTCGTTGTGTCGGCCGCGGTGATGCCCGCGACGACCGCGTCGGCGCAAGCCTATTGCGCGCTTCGGGACCCGGTTCGCACGTTGTATGAAGCGTATCCGCAAGCCGATGCGCACCGGTCGATCATTCGCACGGTGTCGCTGCAGGATCGCGCCGACATCGCCCAGCGGCTGCCGTTCACGATTCACTTTGATGAGATCGGACGCCACACACTGTATGTGACGCTTCAGGACGGTGAGCCGGTCGGTCTGCTTCACGTTCGGTCGGAGCGAGGTCGGTACGGCCTCAGTGAAATCGCCTGGTCTCTTGACTTCGAGGGCCGCGTCACAGGCGTCGCGATCCAGCGGTCCCGAGACGCGTCCCTTCGAGAGGCGGCCAAAGGGCGGCTCGCTGGAGAGTTGAGTGGTATGGGTGTGCCACAGTTGCTCCGCGTGCTCAAACGCAGCTCGCTCACCGACGCAGAACGCGTGCTGGTTCGCAGCGGAGCCAAGACATCGGCGGTGACGTCCATTGTCTGGGAGCAGGACCTGCTTGATATTCGTGCCGCTGCCCGCGCTGCACCAGACGCATTGGGCGATCGGTTGGAGATTGACGAGGAAGGACCTGTGCCGGCGGCGGGCTTGCAGCCGTCGTCCATCGCAGCGTGGAACGTGACGGGAGTTGGAGGCGACGCCCGGGGTGCGATTGCTCGGGGGCGGTGGGTCATCGACGGTCACCGTGCCGAAGTGTGGTGGCGTGTGAACCAGTCTGGGCGCATCACGGCAGTCGAGGTCGAGCAGGGCGTCGATCCAACAGTGTCCGCAGCGTTTGCGCAGGTCGTTGGCATGGACGCGTCGGCTGTCTCGACATGCGGTACAGCAGCGTCGGTTGCAACTGGGGAGATGCTTCGGCTCATCGGAGAGGGAATGGGCCGGTGACGGATCAGGCTCAGCATAAGACGCTTCGAATTCGAACGAGCATCGGTTTGGTTGTCGCCGGCTGTGGCATAGGCGGTCTCGTGCTCGCCACGGTGCTTGCTGTGGCGTGGTCGGGCGTCGATCGGCGAACGGAGAAACTGTCGGTCGACACGGCCGCGATCGTCGATCTGCGGCGGCTCGACGATGAACTCTCCGCTTGGGCGACCAAGGTCGACCTTGTTCTTGGGAGCGGGCAGACATGGTTCATGGAAGACCTCGAGCGGGCGGCCGACCGGCTGCACCGCATCCTCGAACGCATGAAGTTCGACGCGTTCCAGACACTGACACGAGACCTGGTGTCCTACATCGACGTCGAGTTGGCTCGGCTGCATGCCGCCGTGATCGACT
>CAZMPA010000197.1:0-4350 GCA_964567915.1 uncultured Isosphaeraceae bacterium
ATCGACGCGTTGACGGCTCGCGCCGCCGAGTTGGGCGGGCATGTCTACCAGCAGCCAACCGACGTTCCGGGCATCGTTCGATACTCGGCCATTCAGGATCCCACCGGCGCGGTCATCTCCATGTACAAGGTGCTCGCATCGAGTTGCGGCGAAGGGTGTGGGTGCGGTTCAGCGTGACCGGATTTCCGATCATTGATCCGGCAACCGGCGAGCAGATCCGCGTGCACGCTGCGATTTCAGCCGCAGAGGCAGGGCAACGTGTCGAGGCAGCCCACCGCGCATGGCGCGAGTGGCGACACACCCCGTTCTCCCAGCGATCAAGCGCAATGGCACGCGCTGCAGCACTGCTCCGTGACCGCGTAGACGCCCTGGCTGCCCGATGCACGCAGGAAATGGGCAAGCCGATCAACGAGTCCCGCGCGGAGATTGAAAAGTGCGCATGGGTCTGCGAGTACTACGCTGAGCACGCCGAGTCCATGCTTGCGGACCGCTCGTTCGACATTGAAAGCGCCTCCGTCCGCATCGTCTGCCGGCCCATCGGCGTGCTGTACGCCGTCATGCCCTGGAACTTTCCCTTCTGGCAGGTCTTTCGCGCCGCAGCGCCAAACCTGATGGCGGGAAACGCCATGGTGCTGAAACATGCGCCGAACACAATGGGATGTGGCGAGGACATCACCAGCCTTCTTCGGGACGCCGGCTTTCCCGAGGGGCTCTTCGTCGATCTGCCCATCGAGGTCGCCGATTCCCCCTCGGTCATCGGTCACCCATGCGTCAGAGGTGTCACCCTCACCGGAAGCGACGCCGCAGGCCGCGCGGTCGCAGCCGAGGCTGGAACGCAACTGAAAAAGTGCGTCATGGAACTCGGCGGGAGTGATCCGTACGTTGTGCTTGCCGACGCCGACGTCGAACTGGCCGCCGAGCGGTGCGTCGCCAGCCGCATGCTCAATTGCGGGCAGGTTTGCATTGCGGCGAAGCGGTGGATCGTGGATGTCTACGATCAGTTTGAAGAAGCAATCAGGGCACGCATGCAGGCGATCGACATGCGAAGCCCCACAGACGAGGTGTCAACGCTCGGCCCGATGGCAAGGGAGGATCTCCGCGATCAGATCCACCGCCAGGTGCGGCAGAGCGTGGATGCTGGCGCCACGTGCATTCTGGGTGGCAAGGTGCCGGACACACCAGGATGGTGGTATCCACCGACCGTGCTCACGGGCGTCGCGCCAGGCATGCCTGCCTTCGATGAAGAAATGTTCGGGCCCGTGGCCTGCCTCGTTCACGCTGACGATGAGCGGCATGCGCTCCGCCTTGCTGACCACACAGACTTTGGCCTCGCAGGCGCCGTGTTTACGGCGGACGCAGGCCACGGAACCCACCTTGCGTGTGACGACATCGTCGCCGGCTGCGTTGCCGTCAATGACTTTGTACGAAGTGACCCCCGTGTGCCATTCGGAGGCACGCGGTCGAGTGGGTTTGGCCGCGAGCTCGGCGACGTTGGCATTCACGAATTCGTGAATCTCAAGAGCGTCGTGACGGCGCTGCCGCCCCCCGAGTGAGCCGGGTCAGTCGTCCCGCTGCGCTTCGAGTTCCCTTCGCAGACGCTCGTTCTCGATCTCGGCTCGAAGACGTTCGTTTTCAGCCTGCACCTGATCGGTTCGGCGGTTCTCCTGATTCGTCGGGTTGTTGGCCCGAGCCGCAGCCTGTTCCTGCTCCCGCTTCTTGTCCATTTCGTTGCCGATGATGTAGCCGCCGAGCGCGCCGACGCCGGCGCCGATCAGTGTGCCTTCCGTGTTGTGCCCGATGGCCTGGCCCGCCAGCGCCCCCGTGCCGGCTCCGATCAATGTTCCGGACTTAGCCGAATTGTCACAGGCGGCCACAAGGCCGACTGAGGCAGCCAGAATCGACAGGATGAGTGGTCTCATGGTGAAGTCTCCTTGGAGGCGTGGCCTCTTGAACGAGCAGTATTGGCCCTCGAACCGGCCGAGGTCAAGCCCCATCGGTGGTTTCAGGCTTGGCTTTCCACCCCTTCTGTGTCAGACTGGGGCGATGCGTGTGAGAGGAGCCTTGAGAATGAACTGGATTGCGGGTTGTGCGGCTGCCGGTTGGCTTGGATCGGCGGCATTGGCCGCCCAGTACGACTTGACGCCTGCCAGCACACTGACGCTTGCGGGCTCCATGAGCACCGAGTTGACCGGAACCCTCATCGGCGACTACGACGCCGACACCAACCCGGACGGCACGCTGACGCTCCCCGGCGTGTGGGGCGGCAGCGGCAACAATCCCATTCCCCTGGCAATGACGGTCTCCGTGGGGTTTGATGACGGATCGAATCCGGTGGGCGTGCTCCACCTCGAGATTGATGACGAGTTGGGCCTGGCGAACATGAACGGGCTCGCGTGGAACGTCCTTCCCGAGACAGTTCTTCCCGCCGAGTTGACCACCACCATCCTCTATGAGACGTTTCGCACGGTGTCGCCGGACTCGCTGTATCCCGGCGGAACGCCCGTCGATATCCCACTTGGAGAAGCGAGTGTCACCGCCTGCACGATCACCCAATCGGCTCCAGGCGCCGGAACGGCGACTGCTGTGGACGGGTTGCCGGGAGCGCACGATCTCACTGTCGCCGTACCAGCGATGCTCGACATGACGGTGACGACCGAGGCGCTCGGAACGCTTCCGCTGCAGATGCCGATCGTGCTCAATGTGGAGGGGCGGCATGAGGCCGGCGACGCCACCAACATGCTGACCATGACCGCGACGGCGGCGATTGACGAGTCGGGCGACCTGCCTGGCGAACCGCTCCCGACGATTCCCGCTGAATTCCCGACCGTCATTCCACCCGGCGGAACGGCGAGCCTCCTGCTCGACCTGACCCCAACGAGCGCCGCGACGAAGATTGTAATCGACTCGGAGGTCACCGCCACCAGCGATCACTCGATACCTGGCGACGTGAACGGCGACGGCGTCGTCAATACTGACGATCTCCTCGCCGTCATTGCAGCCTTCGGGCCCTGCGAGGAGTGCCCGGAAGACCTCGATGGCGACGGCGTCGTCGGCGTTGGCGAGATCCTCACCATCATCGACAACTGGACCCTCTAGCCGACCCCGCCCAACCGACCGCCGGTCACTTTATCCCCTTGCGCCACAGCAACTTAAAGAATCCATGAAACCACAACCCCTTGTGGCATCAGCACATAAAGTAACCCCGGGGTTGCTGCATCGCGTAACCGACGCAGCCACAACAACTTCTGCGATCTCGCCGCAGCCGACCACCCAGCATTGACCCCCCAGCCGAAGTGACCGCCGGTCACTTTATCTCCCTGCGCCACAGTCACTTAAAAGACCGAAGGAATCACAAGCCGTTGGCCTGCAGGCAGATAAAGTGACCGGCGGTCCGGGGCCGGGGGGGGTCAGCAGGGGCCCCAGGCTGCGATGACGGCGAGGAGGTCGTCGACGCCGACGACGCCGTCGCCGTCAATGTCGGCGGGGCCACCCGCGTGCGCCCAGTCAGCAAGCACCGCCAGCAGGTCGCTGACGTCCACAGCCCCGTCGCCGCTCACGTCGGCGTCGCAACACGTCGCCGGGTCGAAGTCGCAGAGGTCGACGATGACGAACTCAACCGCCTGGACATCGCCGTCGCCGTCGAGGCTCTCCGGCGCCTGGCAGCACGCATCGAGCAGGCCACCATCGTCGGTGGCATAACTGACCGCCGCGATCGCGATGGCCTCCGGCACCGCACCAAAGGCATCTTCGAGATCTATCCAGCCCTCCAGCACACCTCCGCCCGCAGACGCGTGCCCGCCAGTGGGCTCGCCGTCCTGCCCGGCATTGAACCACCCATTCCACCCGTTCGTGCTTTCCTGCGCCAGGAACGCATCCCACGCCGCGACGTTGCCGGCCTTCCCCCACATCGCGGGCTGGAGCGGTCCCGGCGATTCGGCCGACACGGCCATGAACACATCGCTGCCCACCGCAGCCTCCGTTGCAAGATAGAGCCGGCCGTCAATCAGTCCAGCGTGCAGCGTCCGCCCGGCCCCGTCGGCGACCATCATGGCCGACCCGTCAAGCGCACCGTCCATGGACCAGGTCGGCGCGCCGCCCTGGACGTCGATGTGCCAGTCCGCACCGTTGTTGTTGTCCCACGTACCAGCGCCATCGTTGAAGACGCAATCGAGCACGCTCGCGTCGCCGGGAACGTCTACCGACACCTCCCAGACGGCCTCTACTGCGCCTTCGGCGAGGTCGTCTCCGGCGGCGACGCAGTCGTGTCAATGGCCACGACGCCGCTGGCAGATACCGACTACTTCAGCAGCCGACCCGTCACGCCGCCGCACATCCAGCGCGTCCGTACGG
>CAZMPA010000198.1:0-4287 GCA_964567915.1 uncultured Isosphaeraceae bacterium
ATGGGCGTTGCAATGAGCGTCACCCCCCACGCCACAACGAGCACCGGCACGTACAAAGCCAATAGGGTCCAGACGCCGAGGTCGCCAACGTCGGTCGCTGCGCCACTCACGCCCCAACTCCCTCAAGCCGCATACGGGCCGCTGTGTCCGCGATGGTCCGGTCCAGATCAAACACCGGAGCAAATTCGCAGATCGCCCGAAGGCGAGCCAGATCTGGAACACGCTTCCGCAGATCCTCGATCGGCCGGCCATAGTCGTCTGCCACGTCAACGTGCATGATCTCTGAGTCACTTCCGAGCACATCGACGACCCGGCGAGCGAGGTCACCGATGGAGATCGACTCATCACGCCCGATATTGACCACCTTTCCGATCGCGCCCTGGGTTGCGAGCAGTTCCGGAAGCAATGGAGCCACATCCCGCACGTCGATAAAGCACCGCTCCTGCGTCCCGTCGCCGTGCACATTGAGCGGTGCTCCTTGCATCGCCGCGTGAACAAAGCGAGGGAGCACCATGCCCCATCTCCCCCGCTGTCCTGGGCCGACCGTGTTGAAGAACCGCCCGATCACTACGGCAAGACCCTCTGCCGCATGCCAGCCGAGCGCGAGGTGCTCATCGACGGCCTTCGAGCAGGCATAGGACCATCGCGGTTCAGTCGTGGCCCCGTACACCACATCGTCGTCCTCGTGGAAGGGCACCGCTTCTGACTTGCCGTAGACCTCTGAGGTCGAGGCGATAAACACGGGGCATGCATGTCGGCTCGCGGCCCGTAGGACCTTGGATGTCTCATGCACGTTGTTTTCGATGCACTGGACGGGGCGGTCCACGACGAGCTTCACGCCGACGGAGGCAGCCAGGTGGTAGATCTCACGGCACCGTGGAATCGAGTCGTCGTCCACATAGTCGTGAACCCTGCCTTCGATGAACTGAATTGCCTCGGCAGGGAGTCCGTCCAGGTTGGTCCGCAGCCCGGTCGAGAGATCGTCGATGACGACCACGTGATCTCCGCGCGCCACCAAACTGGCAACCAGGTGGCTCCCGATGAAGCCTGCTCCGCCCGTCACCATCACATGTTTTGACTCAGGCACGCGGATGTGCTCCTCGGAGGCGCCGACGCTCAGGAGTCGTCGTCGTCATCCTCGGCACGACCGTAGCTTGCCATCAACTCATAGTTGCGACGGAAGTACCCACCGATCGACTGGCGTGGACGGTTCAGGACACCGCCGATGAACTCGGCCGAAGCGTCCGACAGTTCCCGGGTGAGTCGTGCGACGAGGCCACGCTGCTCATTTCCAGCAAGAATGACCAGCGCAGAAGCGTCGCAACGGCCCGCGATCTGAATCGCATCCGTCGCCGCCACCGCTGGTGCTGCATCGATCAGCACATAGTCAAACCTCGTGCGAATTCCCGCCATGAACGTCGCAAACCGCTCGTCGGCCAGTCGCTCCACGAGTCGCGACGACTCGGTGCCTGCTGGCACGACGGACACTCTGGACTCGGTCTCGTGCACCGACCCCGCAATTGATGTCGGGTTCGCAAGCGCGTCGCCCAATCCGGGAAGATTCTCGGCCATTCCGAAGGTCTCAGCCAATCGAGGCCGGCGGAAATTGGCGTCCACAACGCGGCCGCCATCGCGCACGCGAGGTTGCCCGTCACCGTCGTCGTTCCCGCTCCAGGCATCCCGCCGGTCAACAACAGGCTCGAGTGCCCCTGCTTGGCCATGGTTCGCAGTACGGCCACAGCCACCTGCCTGCAGGACTCCGCAGTCACGCTGTCCGGGTCCTCCCGAATCACCATCTCGGCGTCCTCGGGTTCCGCCGGGTCGTCCTCGATGTCGGCGATGCCGCCAAGCACCGTCATGCCGGGGATAACGGCCAGGTCCGACAGCGACCGGATGCGTTTCTCAAGGAGCTCACGCAGGAAGATCCAGCCAGCGAAGGCGCCGAAGCACAGCACGACACCGCCAGGCACGATCAACTTGATCTTGGGGAAGCTCGGCTCGCGAGGAAGCTCCGCCGGCGCGACCTGGCGGACGCGGCTTGCGTCCGAACGAAGCTTCATCAGACGAATCTCACTCAGCAGTTGCTGCGCGTCGTCACGCTGCTTCTCGTAGTTCTGTTGTTTTGTCTTCATCGCCTGATATCGGGAGGTATCGGCGGCCAGGTCACGCAGCAGGGCGTCCTTGGACTCGAGCTCACTCTCGATGCGGTCAATGATGCGTTGAATGCGTTCACGCTCGCTCTCGAGCGTTTTCATTCTGGCATTGAGGTTTTGATTGAGCACTTCGTCCCGCTTGACGCGGAGCTGCTCGCCGACAGCTCGAACCTGACGCTCAATCTGCCGGACATGCGGAGTATCCTCGCTGAACTGCTCCCGAAGCGAGCGTTCTTCCGCCTTGAGCAGTTCCAGCCCGCTCAACTGCTGGCGGACGGTGGGATCTCCCTCCGCTTGAACAATGTCCTCATGCGAGGGCTCAACCGTCCCTTCAAGCTTCATCGCGGTCTGCTGGTACTGCGTGGTCGCTGAGGTCAACTGATCCTGCAGATCCGTGAGATTGGTTGACAGGTTCTGCACCTCGATCGACACCTGCGAGAAGCGAGGGTCATCAAGGGTTGTGATGCCCTTGGCCACGATGAACGAGTGGATGTCGTCACCAATATCACGCAGGCCCATCTGCAGCAGACGCAGCTGGTTGTCGAACAACTTCTCGTTGGCGCTGAACTGGGCGTCGTCGAGTGCCTTGAGCTTCTCCATGTAGGAAGAGGCAACCGCGTTGAGCACCGTCGGAATGTCCGCTGCGACGTGCCAGGACCACCTGACGACAAAGAGGTTTGTGCCTTTGACGAACGGCGTCTGCAACGTCTCCTCGAGATCATCCACCGCCTGCTCATTGAGGGGCTGGCCGGTCTGGCGGTCGATGTACTGGGACTGCATCCAGTTGGTGTCCCGCACCTGTGGGTTCTGGACCGCCCGCAGAAGAACATCCCGCTGCATCAGCATCTGAGTCTGGGTCCGCCCGACCCGCTCGACTTCGTCATCCTTGAGCGTCTTCGACGTGCCGATCTCGGTTGAGGCCGACAAACCGGGCCGCACCTCAAAGAGGACTTCGGATGTGTAGAGCGGGTAGAACCGGTTGAACAGCACGAAGGCACCGGCCCCCAATCCGCCGCCGATCATGACCGACACCAGCAACCCAATGATGTGCTGCCGCACGACCCGAATTGGATCGATGCTGGGCCGCCGCTGCTGCGAAGCAGTCGGTCGGGGCCGAGGTTGGGTGGGTGGCGTTGGGGTAGTCATTCAGCTCTCGTCATCATACGGGACGGCCTCGGCGTCAGCCGCCCTGATCCAGTCCGGCACGCACCTCTTGAACCCGTTTCTTCGTTGCATCATCGGTCGCAAGGTGGTCGGCCTGTTGAAGATGGTTCCTTGCTTCATCAGACTCCCCGGCACTCATGAGCAATTCCGCCATGTGCAGGTGGGCTTGCGACGTAGGCTGCCGACGCAGGGACTGGCTGATTCGATCTCGCCCCCTGGCGGCGTCTCCCGACTTCCAGTCCACCCAGCCCGCCACATCGAGTGCCTCGGCGCCCCGTGGATCAAGTGTGAGGGACCGATCGGCGTACGGAAGGGCCTCGGACGCGCGATCGAGTTCGTCCGTCAAGACCAACGCAATGCTTCGAAGCAATGGTCCATCGTTCGGCTCCAGGCTCAATCTCGCCATGAGGCTGGACAGCGCCGCCTCGTGGTTGCCCAGTTTGCTTTGGATCGTCGCCATCGTGTCGATGAAGACGGGCTCACGCGGTCGCAGACTGACCGCCTTGCGGGCGACCGGTTCCGCCTTCGCGGGATCGTCGCGGACGACGGCGAGCAGATATGCGTAGTTGTTGAGGGCGACCGGGTCGTCGGGCGTCAACGTGAGCACACGCTCAAACGTCGCGGTCGCCTCGGCTTCCCGCTCCGCCATCAACTGAGCTGAACCAAGGTCGCGGAGATCCGCCGCCAACAACTCATTGCTGGGATCTGCAGTGATCTCCTTGAGGATGTCGATCGCATGCGAGATCTCATCACCTCCACGGAGCATGTGGAATCTGGCTCGGCCGCGGGCCTCCCACAATGGATCGCCTTCGCCGGCAACGGACTCCATGATCGCCAGTGGCTCGTCCAGAGGGCCGTCGTCGTACACCGAGTACAAGTCCTCGTACCACACGATCTGAATCACACGCGGAATCTGTCCCGCTTCTGCGGCTCTCGCATAGGAGGCGTGGGCTTCCCGAAGTGTCTCGCG
>CAZMPA010000199.1:0-4285 GCA_964567915.1 uncultured Isosphaeraceae bacterium
GGTGGTCGGTCCCTGGGAAGGCAGTCACGTCTCGCTCGCGATTGGGCTGCCTGGAGGATTCATCGACGAGACGGCCCGACTTCGGCGGCTGCTCGACAAGGCCTACAGGCAGTTCATGCCCCGCCAGGACAATGTCGTGCTTGTGGCGGGGTCACGTCAAGACGAGGCCATTGACTTTGAGTCGGCCGTGCTTGGCGCGACCGAGGAGCGCTGGGACGCCCACCCCGGAAAGGGCGGCCGGGCCGCGCTGGGCCGAGCAAGCGACGGCTTCTGGGCGGGCTCGAGCCGGCCCGAGTCGAGGATCTGCGCCTGGTGTCTGGCAAATCCTGCCGACAAGACCTTGCGGATCGACCTGCATCTGCGGGAAGATCCGCGTCCGGATCCGGCGCTCGCCGCGACGGTGCTGCGACTGCTGTCCGATCCGGGAGAAGCGTCCTCAGAATGAGCGAGCCACCATGCACGATCCAAGAATGACTGATCTGGCCGACCTGCTGACCGGGCACTCCACCGCTATCAAGCCGGGAGAACACCTGCTCATCGAGGCATTCGATATTCCTGAGGCGATGGTCGTAGAGGTCATTCGGTCGTGCCGGCGGCGGGGCGGTCACCCGCACGTCGCCATTCGCAACAACCGGGTGTTGCGGGCGCTCGTCGAAGCGGGCGACGACGCCCAATTCGATGTCATGGCCGCCAGTGATCTGGAACGCATGAAGCAGATGGACGCCTACATCGGTCTTCGCGGTGGACACAACATCAACGAATTGTCCGGTGTCGACGACGACCGCATGAAGGCCTGGGGCGCCAGGTACATGCAACCTGTTCACATGAAGCAGCGGGTCAATCACACAAGGTGGTGCGTGCTTCGGTGGCCGACGCCCTCGATGGCCCAACTCGCCGGCAAATCAACCGAGTCGTTCGAGTACTTTTAATTTGACGTCTGCACCCTGTACTACGCGGCCATGGCGGACGCGGCGGCGACCCTACGGGACCGCATGAACGCCGCGGACAAGGTGCACCTCAAGGGGCCAGGCGATACGGACCTCAGGTTTTCCATCAAGGGCATTCCGGCAGTGGCGTGTACCGGGTCGCACAATATCCCTGACGGCGAGTGTTTCTCGGCGCCTGTGCGGGAGTCGGTCAACGGCGTGATTCACTTCAATACGCCGACGGTGTATCAAGGCACCACGTTCAGAAACGTCCGGCTGGTCTTTGAGAATGGCAGGATCGTCGATCACGACGCGGAGGTAGGTGCCGATCGATTGGAGGCCGTGTTCAGCGCCGACGATGGGGCGAGGTACGTCGGCGAGTTTGCCATCGGATTCAATCCGTACGTCTTGGAGCCCATGATGGACATCCTCTTTGACGAGAAGATCGCCGGATCACTTCACTTCACGCCGGGTCAGGCGTACGAAGACGCGGACAACGGAAACCGCAGCGACATTCACTGGGACCTGGTGTTGATCCAGCGGCCGTCCTACGGCGGCGGCGAAATCATCCTGGACGACGAAGTTATTCGCCGCGACGGTGAGTTCATTGTCGAGGACCTGCTGCCGCTCAACGCTGACCGGCTGATCGCCGGTTGAGTCGCTGCTGTCGAACCCGAAGCAGCGCCGGGAGGACCGTCCACGAGGCGGCGAGCGTGACGAGCAGCCCCACCACCATGACGATGGCGAGGGATCGGATTCCGCGGTGCTCGGCGATCATGAGTGCGCCAAAGCCGATGGCGGTCGTCGCGGTCGTCATCAGGATGCCGCTGCCCGTTCCACCCCAGAGCCCGGGCGGGCGGACGGTGGGAGCGCTCAGCCATCGATGCACGACGTGTACACCGCTGTCCACGCCGATGCCGAAGATCAGTGGCAGCACCATCAGGTTGGCGAAGTTGAGGTCGAGGCCGACCACAGCCATAAATCCAAATGTGCACGGAAATCCAATGAGAACGGGCAGCATGGCACCCAACGCGTCGGCCACACTTCGGAAGTCCAACAGCAACACCAGCAGTACCGCCACCATCGCCAGCAGACCGGATGTGATGTATGCGCGGACGATCAGCCGCGACGATTCGTAAATCTGCACAGGCGGCCCGAGCAGGTCGGGCGCGACACCTCTGACCGACTGCACGAACGCACCCAGCCTGTCGGGCTCCAGGATGGAGTGTTCCGAGACTACGGGCGCGACGCGGAGCAACCAGACGCCGCCCTCGCCGATCCACTGTGAGCGCAGCAGTGGGGGAAGGTCTGCCGGCCCAGGCGGGGCCTCGGCAAGCGCGTCGGCGATCCACTCCGCCGCGGCAGGCGCCGACGCCGCCCATGCAGTTTCGAGCCGGTCAATGCGGGCTGTCCGCTCGACAAGGTTTCTGTCCAGGTCATGCCACGACTGCACCGCGTCGTCCAACGCGGTCACAAGCGGGGTCAGGTCCGGCGCACGCTGAGATTCTGTTCGCAGGCGATCACGCAGCGTTGACAGCACGGTTGGCACGAAGCCAAGATTGTCAGGCGCCGTGGCCGGTGTAGCCGCCGCGTCTCGTGCGGCGGAGACCGCCGCTTGCCGCTCGGAGAGATCGGCCGGAAAGAGCATGCCCATTCCACCGACTTCCTGAACATCATCAAGCGTCCGCAGCGCCGACGTGATGTTCCTGGCGTCAGCAGCACTGGTCATGATCAGCCCGCTCCACAAGTCGCTTCCCGGCGCATCGGCCAGTCGACGCTGCCAGGTGACCGCCTCCAGCCCCGCAGGTTGGAGATTCATGATGTTCGAGTCATACCGAAGGCGAGTCGACGCCGCGAGGGCAAGTGCCGTGATGATGCCGCCGACGAGCAGCACGGTTCCGGCTCGTCTGTGCAGCGGGCGAACGAGTTGCCGCACCGCATTGGCGCCGATCGGCCGCATGACGCCGACGTCGGCTCTCCATCGCGATGAGCACGCGAGCATCGCGGGGAACGCGCTCATGACCGCAATCAGGCACAACACAACACCGCCCGTTGCGATGACGCCCATTTCCGCAACGCCGAGAAAGGCACTGAATGCAGTGCACCCAAACGCAACCGCCGTCGTGGCGGCGCCTGTAAGCAATCCCGGACCGACATCGCGAAACACGCGGCTCATCGCGTCGGGGAGTTCGTCGTGAGAAGCTTCAATGGCCTGTAAGCGAGTGACCAGATGCAACGCGAAGTCGATGCCGAGTCCGATGAGAATGGCAGAGAACACCATGGAGAGCAGTTGCAGGTGACCGATTGACACGACGACCCAGCCGAGACTCCATGCGATGCCCACGACAAGTGATGCGGCAGCCATCAGTGGAAGGCGAATCCTGCGAAACGACAGAACGAGCATGAGCGTCACAAGCCCGAATGCAACCAGCGAGGCGATCGTGGAGTCGGTGGTGGCCTGCGTGGTTTCGTCCGCCTCGATAGCCGGGATGCCGGTGACGCCCCACGGAAGGTCACCTCGCCCACGCTGCGCGAGCCAGTCTGCCACGTCGGCTCGCAGGTCTGCAAGGGCCGCGGCTGGGCCGTCAATCGTGGCGTCCGCTGCCTGCTCGAGCGAGATGAGGATCAGGCGAATCCGCCCGTCGGCAGTCGTGAGGGAGTTCCATCGCTCGCTCAGCTCACCGAGCAGTTGAAACTGCACGGGTCGACCTGCCACGGCATCGATCCACGGTTTGAGTGCCTTGCTTCGTGCTGCGGCGTCCATCCGGTCACCGTCTCGCTGTGATTGCAACATCGTGACCAGCGCAGCGGCCGCCGAATCCGCCGCCGTCATATCGCGGCCGGTTTCGAGATCGGCAAGCGTGGTGTCAAAGTCACCCCGCGGCGCCGTGCGCCAGAGCTTCGGGCCGGCCTCTGAGGCGAGGAAACCAGCGTCGGCGGCACCCACCGAGGCCGATGTCCGCAGATGAGCTGCCAGTTCGCGGGCAAGCGTGTCGATCTCGGAATCGCCCACCGGGCCTTCGATGCAGACAACCACGTCATTCCAGCGAGGAAAGTCGTTGCGGTAGGTCGCGTACCGCTTCGCACATTCCAGATCCTCGGACATGAGCGCATTGCGATCGGGCCTGATTTCAATGGACGACACGGCCACCAGGACCGATGCCGCTGCAGCCACGCAGCAAATCGCCAGCGTCCACCCCGGGTGCCGGGTGACGGCTCGGCCCCATCGGTCAAGCAGGCGGTCGCGGAGTTGCTGGTGCATGGAAGGCTGGAGACTACTGGGGCGGCGGGCACTTCGCGCCCTCACCGCACAGACCGCATGATCGAACCGTCGTGGTTCGGAGGAGGCGAAATGGTGC
>CAZMPA010000200.1:0-4272 GCA_964567915.1 uncultured Isosphaeraceae bacterium
GCCGGCTGCCGGCATGGCCGTGTCGTGATTGCCCTCGGCCTAGTAGGACCTGGCCGCAGCCAGGTTGCGGGTAACACTGCCGTTGTACTTCAGCCACACGAGCCCGCCAACAGCGAGCACCACCATGACTGTTATGAGCGACACGATGGTCAACAGGCGAGTGTTGACTCGCTTCTTGCCCTTCTTCTTACCGCGGCGCTTCGACTTGCTGGATGTGCTCATGGAGATCTCACTCTGCGTTGCCCGGATCCTCTGCGGCCGTGACTTCGCTCCAGTCAGGGAGCGACCTCATGACATGAGGCATGGTCTCGGCCAGATATGGTGTGACGTCTTTGAAGTACGCGTCCTGGTCATACGAGGAATTGCCCTCGGCGATGACCTGAACCTTGCAGTAATACGCGTGCCGATCGCCCCCCGAGAACGCCGCCATCCTCACGCCGGACGGTGTCGGTCGCCATCGGCCGTTGGCAATGAAGAAGTAGCCGGCGTGCAATCGGCGGTCAGGGCGAGCCGGATCGACGAACTCCATGTACCGAACACGCGGCCGTCCGACCGGCATGCGAACATCCGTCCGCTCGTCCGTCGCCAGATCGACAACCTCAGCGATGGGATAGGCATCCTCATCGAGGCTGTGCATGGGATCGGCCGTCCAGCCTGAAGTCAGCTCGTCCACAGGAACATTGATGGGATCGGCGAATCGCTGAACCAGCCCCCCCGCCACCATGCAGCGATCGGGCACATGTGGAATCGCGTCGATCTGGTCGGTGTAGTACGCAATGTGCACCTGCAGCGGCGGTCCCCCGCGGTCCTCCGCTGGGGCGTACACCCGCGTGAGGTAACTGCTGGTGCCCAACTCCTCGATCATCGTCGCGTCGTACTGCACATCCTGGACCGTCTTCCAGTCACCGAGTGTCGACGGCACGCGCTAACGCGACCGCCGCAGCGGAACGGGCTCCGTGCTGAGATGCACCTGCAGCGCCTGAGCCGCCACATGAAAGCCGACCCCCGTCACGACGAGCAGGCACACACATACGATGAAGGTCCGGACGACCGCGGGATCGAACCGCAGTGCGATCACCGCTGAAGCCATCTCTTCTTCGCCAGTCCCCTCATCGATGACGAGCAGCCGCAGCACCCACATGATGCCGAGGTAGATGAAGAATGCCGGAAGCAGCCACAGCAACCCGACCATGGAGTGAAAGTCACCGGCGGCAAACTCCGAGTCCCAAGTGGACAGGACGCCGAGTGTCATGACTCGCAGGATGTTGACAAAGATCGCCGTGGGAACAGCCATGACGACCAGCACCACCCGCTGCCAGACTGTGTCCAATCCCCGATACGCCATGGCGACACCGAGCGCCAGGAACGCCACGAGCATCCGCATGCCCGAGCACGCTTCGGCAATATTGATTGGTATGAGTTCGCCGTTCTCGTAGATGTCCAGCGTGTGGCCTTCTCGCGCCACGTCGTAGCCGACCAGCCCGAGCCCGATTTCGGCGCCAACGGTTGCGATGCCCTGCAGTTGAAACGTCAGCAGTTCAAGAAAGCGGTCAGAAATGGTCTGGCTGAAGGCGATCAGGTACAGCACCGGGAACCACATCCAACGCATGGCTCGCCAGCCGCAGAATGCGAGCACGAGCCCGAAGATCGTGATGCCGACACCCATCCCCATCAGGTTGTGGTGTCTGAACAGCACCGGGCCGATGGAGCAGAAACTGAACCACGCGACGCCGATGATCACCAACACGAGTCCGGTCATGCTCGGCCGCAGCGGCGCCTTCAGAATCGCCTCGCGATTCAGCCAGACAAACCAGCCTGCGATGAACGGAATGACGAGCGTGTGGCCCCAGTCCGCCTGATACTCCACCGCAAACCGAACCTGCCGCTCCAGAAACGGCCAGAACAGGAATACGAAAATGGCCAGCACGGTGGCCGCGGCCAATGCCGCCTTGACCGGGGACGGCGTCAACGCGGGCTGCATGTCCGGGTGCAAGGGCGGCGGCGCGGCGGCCACGCCGGGAGTCTTCATTCGCGATTCGCCGCTGGTTTCACTCATGCCAGGTACGCGGGAGGGTCGACCATGTCGCGACGCCGCCCATCACCGCCCGATGTTCGACGGGGGTGCTCCGAACACATCGTTTCCAAAGTTCCTGTCCATGAGAAACCCGAAGCCGTAGTTGATGCGAAATCCGTTGCGGAGCACAGCCAGTGGGTAGGCAATCCAATTCGTGCCGACCAGCACATGGTCGTTGGGCTTGATGACGATGTCCGGCTCCGTACGCCGCCGAATGGCGGCAAGATCAAGGCGAATCGTCGCCTCGCGGCCCTCGTCGACCTGACGAACCAGATCGACCCTGTCCGGGATCGCCAGTGCTCCCAAGCCGCCCGCCATGGCGATCAGCCGGCTCAGCGTCATCGGGTCGGCGGCGGGCAACGGATAGGCGTTCGGTGAGCGGACTTCTCCGCTGACGTAGCAATATCCAGTCGGCGGACCATCGACGTAGATCTGATCGCCCGGTCGGATCACCAGGTTGAGACTGGTGTCGCCGTGCGTGAGCTGCTGGTACGGCACCTCGATCACTCGCTCGACGACGAGATCAGCTGGGGCAGTCTTCGCCGAGTCCGACTCGGATTGAGCCGGCGTCGGAGCCGCGTCTGACTGTCGCGTCCTCGCCCACCTGTCCTGATCCGGCAGATACACGAATGGGTTGTTCCCAGTCGCGGAGGCTGCCTGCCCGGGACCCTTGACGGTGGGCAGTGTTGCCGTGGCGGGTGTCACGTCTTCCACATCAATCGGTGGATCACCTGCTGCAGCCCACGCGCCAGGGCTGGGCTTGGGCGACGGGGCCTTGGGAGGTTTTGATGCACTGGCCTCGCCGGGCGTGTCCTGCAACTGGTCGATCAGCGACTCGATGTCGACCGGCGCCTTCGGCTTGGATGAAGGACGCCGCTGCGACCCACTGCTCGCTCGCTTCTCGGGATGCCACGGCGAGTGCAGGCTGGGATCGACAGACACTTGCCTCACCACGTAGATTCGTCTGGTCGAAAGCGGCACGCCGCCCGCCATGGTGAGCGCGTCCAGCAGCCGAAGCGTGGGGTCTTCCAGATTGAATCGCGCAGGTCGGTTCACGTGCCCATAGATGATGTACGTCAGCGCCCCCCCGCTTCCCAGATTGACCGTCACGGTCGGGTTCTTCATGACCTTCTTGGCCAGACCCGCCACCAACTCTTCCTGCAACTGCGGCACGGTCAACCCGGCGGCTCGCACCGCACCCAACTCTGGAATGTGCAGGTCCCCCGCCTGATCGACGCGGCCGGTCACCGGGAAAAACTGGCCCTTGGTGTAGAGCTCGTAGATCCGGATCTCGACGAGATCTCCCGGGTGAAGGCGGTACGACAGATTGCTTGCCTGGAGATCCGCAGCGGTGACACTGGACGTCTCACCCCAGAGGTCGACGCTCGGCTCGATGGCCGCGATTCGGTCCAGAACCGGCATGGTGACTGGGGTGGATCCAAAGTAGCCCGTCTTGGAGGGGTCAAAGAAGCTATTGGTCTCGCAACCCCCTGCAAACAGGGCAGTTGCAGCTAGAACCAGACCCAACACTGCACAGCGAAGGCCGTGGCGGGACAGCGGTTCATCCATGCTCTGCGTCACGCGGTCAATCTCCAAGGGCCCCTCACCCGTCGGTGGAGCGGGAACTCTACCCGACAAAGTGGATTCGGGCCTGAAATCATCGTCCTCGAACCCCACCGGGGATGACCCTAGCCCCGAATTTGCCGCAACATTCTCAGACGTGGCAAGCGCGACACTGGGGGAGCGGGGCTGACGCTGCAGATACAATGCGGGGCTCATGGGAGATCACCACGCATCTCAGCCCAGGCACCCCCGCCCGCTGGGCGGAGACACCGCCCGTGGCCACGCCAAGGACGCCATCGTGAGCCTGGGAGACCGCATCCTGGGCAACACCCCGGACGAGCAGCTCGCCACACGCCGCAAGCCCTCATGGATTCGGGCGCAGGTGCCAGGCGGCGACGCCTATGTGACCCTCCGATCACAACTTGCGGACCTTGGCCTCCACACCGTCTGCCAGGAGGCTTCCTGCCCCAATATCGGTGAGTGCTGGGACCGCGGCACCGCCACCATCATGATTCTGGGCGATACGTGCACCCGAGCCTGCGGCTTCTGCAATGTCAAGACGGGACGGCCCCCTGTCACCGACCTGGATGAACCCCGGCGGGTCGCAGCCATGCTCGCCCAGCCCGGGCTCAAGC
>CAZMPA010000201.1:0-4267 GCA_964567915.1 uncultured Isosphaeraceae bacterium
AACGGGCAGATCCAGGCCGGCGCCCACGCGGTGCAGTTGTTCGATACCTGGGTTGGCTGCCTGGATGAGGCCGAGTATCGCACGTTCGTTTTGCCGCACGTGCAAAGCCTGGTTCGAGCAGTTCAGCCCGGGGTCCCCGTGATCTACTTCGGCACGAAGGTCGAAGGCGACGTCGTTGTGGCGCGGGGCAGGCTACACATCGAGGCGACCGGCGCTCCGCCAGTTGATATGCGGGCAATGCCCGGCGCCAGCGCGGTGACGCGTGGCGAAGACGGGGTGTGGTCGTTCCGGGTTGCGAGCATTGATCCGACCTGGTCGCTGCTCAGTGGCGAGGACGCAGGCGAAGAGACGTACGCGGTGACCGTTTCTGTTGAGGGCCCATCGCAGTCATTCATGCGGCAGGTGATTGCTGGTTATCCGCAGTACACAGAGGACATCATTCCCAGTGGCGACCCGTCGCAGCCCATGGCCCGCGCCAAGAAGACACTCGGCACGCCACTCGTTGACGACACGCTTTCAATCACCATGGAGCCCGATCGCCGCGACACGTTCTACCTGCAGGCGGATCCATCGCTCTACCTCCGGGAAGTGACCATCAATGAGTTCGGACGTATTGAGCCCGCCAGCAAGTGGATCGAGCGGCCCATCGCCGGTCTGCCCAGATTTCACGATCGAATCGGCGCCTTTGGCCGCGTGTGGGTTCCAGACGACGAGCCCGCCACCGTGGATGGGCTGGACTTGCCTGTGCCGAGTGTTTCGGAGGGGGACCCCATCATTGGCACCGACATCGTCTTGACGGATTACTTGCGATACGCGGTCCTGCAGCCACGCGCAGTGCCGGAGCCGAACGGCTCGCCGGCGCCCTGGGCACGCGTCACACTCACAACCCCTGATGGCCGCGCACAGTCGCACGAGGTGATGGCGGGTGACTCCGCGTATTCAACGGCGCCTCGTGATCAGCTCGGTATCACATGGGTTGCAGATGAGTCAGCCATCGCGTCCGCTGCGCCCATGCTCAACATCACGGTTGGCGACCACAGCGTGGCCGTACCGATCTCGGCGACTACGGCAGGCGATGCAGACCTCGCGATGACGCCAGTCGAGCGCACACCGTTTTCGTGGCGTGTGCAGCGGTTCGACAACAGCCTCTTTATCGCAGGGCAGACGGTGTCGCTGGCGCATGTTGAGATCTCCGACGGGGAGCAGACGTGGCTTCGATGGGTCTTTGACGACCCCGCCCTGAACGCTGACATGCCCCTCGGGGAGACGCCCACGCATGATGGCCCTCGCGAACTCGACGAGCGAATTGGCATGACCTACGTCCCGCCGGTCATCGGAGGTTCCAGCATCGAATTGCTTGCTGGACCCAGCGAAGATGACCTGCGACTTCGGGTTGCACTCGGCACCGAGCCTCGCGTGGAGCCGGTCGCTGTTGGCGAGCCCGTCGAGTTGGCCCGAGGGATCACGCTGACCGTCGATGAGTGGGCACCGAGCCATCGCATGGAGACGCGGCCATGGATCGTGCCCCGCATTCAACGCGACCGCGCCATGGCCAATCAGTTCAGCATGGTCAGGGCTGTGGTGCCTGGGTCGGTCGATCAAGTCGCATGGTTGCCGATGCACCACTACCCATTCGACTCAATGAGGGAGGCAGTGCTTGGGTTCAAGTACGCGCCGACCATGGTTCAACTGCCAGATGGCCGGCTTATCGAGATGATGCTGTCGAGGCGGTCCAGTCCACTGCCCGCGAATGTGTCTCTGGATGGATTTCGAATTGCCTCTCACGTGGGCGGCTTTACTGGATCTGTAAGCAGCGTCCTCAACTGGCACAGTCTGGTTCGATTTGAGGGCGAGGATGGCGACGTTGAGCACGTCGAAGTCAGCGTCAACGACCCCAAGCCTCGTGAAGGGCTGTGGTTCTTCCAGTCACAATGGGACCCGCCCGATCCAGGCGGGTCGCGAGGCGGCGTGCCATCGGCCGGCCGCAACTTCACCGTGCTCGGTGTGGGGAATCGAAACGGCGTCTGGACGATGCTCGCTGGATGCGTACTCAGTGTGTTCGGGATGATCTACGCGTTCTACATCAAGCCCATGCTCAAGCGCAAGGCGGCCCTGACCGTATACGCCCAGTCTGGAGCCTCGACATGACTCGATTGCTCCTCGCAATGTTGCTCACGCTCGTCTCGCCGGCCATGGCTGGTCCAGACGATCCGCCGACGTTCTACGAAGCGGTCGATCTCTCACCGCTCGATGAAGTGTCCGTTTGGCAGGATGGCCGCCTCAAGAGCTTTGAGTCCTTTGCGCGGGACACGATGAACTGGATCAGTGGGCCGCGCAAACCCGGTGGACTGGAGCCCCGCGTCGCGATGCTCGACATCATGCTGCGGCCCGGCGTGTGGACCGATCAGGATCTCCACTACGTCAAGAACAAGCTTGTCCGCGTGGAGATTGCGCGGACCCTCCGAGACAGCGGCGCCCGCCCCGTCATTGCCACCGACGAGCGGCTGGACCGGTTCATTGACCGGGGCCTGGCGCCGCGAGCGTTCCTGCAGCACCCTGATGTGCAGTCCATGCTCGCCAATATGCGTACCGACGTCATGCGGTTTGCCAAGCCTGTGCAGGCGATTGACACATCACTCATGGTTGCGCGGCCAGAAGTCATTCGGGGCGAACTCATGCTTGTGCCGCCCACTGGCGATGGCGCGGCCAAACAGCCGTGGGAAAGAATCGGAAATGTGACTTCACAGGATCCGGACTCTCCCGTCGCGGAGGCCTGGGCGGCATTGCAGGGGGCCTGGCTTCGGGGTGATGCTGTTGGCGCGCACGAAGCGGCCGCTGCGTTTGCGACCGCATTGCGGGCGATCAATCCAGATATCTATCCGTCCGTCGAACGTCTCCGCGCCGAGAGCCTCTACTTCCAGTGGCGCGGGTTCACATGGGGATGGATCTTCTTTGTGCTCGCCGTTGCGGTCCTGCTCATGTGGGTGGTCTACCGGTGGCCGGGCGCCTTCTGGGTGGGCCTGCTCATCTTCCTGCTGGCGTTCGGACTGCAGACCACGTCCGTGATTCTGCGGACGTACGTGTCGGGAAGATGGCCGAACACCAACATGTTTGAGGCCGTGACGACGAGCGCATGGTACGGATGTGTCTTTGCGCTCATCATGGAGGTGATTGTCCGTCGCACACGGATGAAGGGTCTCTTCCTGCTCGCCGCCGCAGTTTGCTCAATGGTGGCGCTCATGGCGGCGCATCTTGACCCGGTGCACCTCAATCCGGCAATCGGCAACAAGATGCCGGTGCTGCACGACATCTGGCTGCACATCCACACGAACGTGATCATCTTCGCCTATGTGCTCATCTTCCTTGCGGCGATGACGGCGGGTCTCTTCATTCTGAGGCGATTCGTTCAGCAGATCACAGGAAGCGTCGATGTGAGCAGCGACTTTGCGCGGGCTGGCGGCGCGGGCTTCCTGATGGCGCCTCGGCCTGATGGGACGACGGCCGTGACGGCGTCCAGCACAACTTTCGGCCAGGTGCTCGATGGCGCGACCATGGTGCTGGTGGAGCTGTCCTTTATCCTGCTCTGGGCAGGCATTGTGATGGGCGCCATCTGGGCAGACCACTCGTGGGGCCGGCCCTGGGGGTGGGACCCAAAGGAGACCTTTGCGCTCAACACCTTCCTGATCTTCGCGCTACTCATCCACGTGCGGCTCAAGGTCAGGGACAAGGCACTGTGGACTGCATGGCTCGCATTGATCGGCTGCATCGTGATGATCTTCAACTGGATCATTATCAACTTCACGATCAGCGGCCTGCACTCGTATGCCTGAGGATCATCCAGCCACCCACTGCCTCTGCTTGCGTAGAACGAGTCACGCAGCGTTGGGGGCTATGCGATGCTGCCGACGACATCAAGGCTCCGAGCCGCTAGATGAATCACCTGCTGCTACGCTGACCAGCGATGAATGCGTCACCTGATCGACGCCGGGCCTACTGGCGAGCGAATCTGAAACTTGTCGCGGTGCTCCTGGCGATCTGGGCTTTCGTGTCGTTTGGATGCGGAGTGCTCATGGCCGACTGGCTGGACCAGTGGATGCTTCCGGGGACGACCTACCCACTCGGGTTCTGGTTTGCCCAGCAGGGTTCGATCTATGTCTTTGTGGTGCTCATCGTGGTGTATGTCGTTGCCATGAACCGGCTCGACCATCGGTACGGGGTCGAGGAGCGCGACTGAGCACATGGGCATCCAGGGCTGGACATTCCTGAT
>CAZMPA010000202.1:0-4192 GCA_964567915.1 uncultured Isosphaeraceae bacterium
GCTGAAGTTCTTCAACGGATTCGTCACCGGCGACGCCGATGCGATACGTCCGTTCCTCGCCGACGTCGAGCAACGCGAACTCGATGCATTGGTCGCGTCGGGCGCATTGCAGCAGCTGGCTGCAGACATTGAAGGCCTTGAGATTCAATCGGGTTCCACCCATGAGGGCAGGCCCGCTGTGATTGGGCTCTTTGTGTTCGCCGTTCGTTTTGAGGGGCATATGTGGGAGATCGACGACCAGGGTGGGGGCCTCACCTTTATGGCGGCGCCAGCGCCTCCCGGGCTCTGTGATCAGTTGGGTGCCGACCCATTTGCGGACTGGTATGCAGTCGTCGCCCGCGAGCAGGCTCGGATGGACGAGTCGGACCTGGGCATTGAGACCGCTGCCGCGATCGAGCCTCCGGAAGACGAGTCGGCGATCGGCGGCGGCAGCAGCGGCGGTGGCGGCGGTGGCCGTCCCGGCGGCCTGTAGCCGCACATCGAGACACTGTAGAGAGGCGCCCGGGCGCCAAGGAGTGAGTCATGAGCGCCGCAGAGACGTCGAACCAGCAGAGGGTGGCCATCGTCACCGGCGCGAGCCGGGGGATCGGGCGGGCAATTGCCAGACGACTGGCGGCTGACGGGCATGCCGTAGTGCTGGTCGCAAGATCAACCGAGGGCATCGAGTCCGCGGCCGAGGAAATCACCGCTGCGGGTGGGACTACGCAAGCGTGCCAGTGCGATCTGGCGGACGACGCGGCGGTGGACGCGATGTTGGAGGGCGTCGTTGAGCGGCACGGCCGGCTTGACATTCTGGTGAACAACGCCGGCATCACGCGGGATGGTCTCATCCTTCGGATGAGTGACGAAGACTTTGATCTCGTCTGGGCGACCAACCTGCGGGCGGCCTTCCGCCTGTGCCGGGCCGCTGCCCGACCGATGATGCGAGGCCGCTGGGGCCGGATGATCAACATCGGCTCAGTAGTCGGTGTGGTGGGCAACGCGGGCCAGGTCAACTACGCCGCCGCCAAGGCGGGCCTCATCGGCATGACCAAGTCGATCTGCAAGGAGCTTGGTGGTAAGGGCATCACCGCCAACGTTGTGGCCCCCGGTTTCGTCCAGACGGATATGACCGACGCGTTGCCTGAGCAGCTCATCAAGGAGGCCGTGGGCCGGCTGCCCATGCGTCGGCTTGGGCAACCCGAAGAGATTGCGGATGCCGTGGCGTTTCTGGCGTCGGAGAGCGCTGGATACATCACCGGCCATGTTCTGGCCGTGGACGGCGGCATGCTCAGTTGAGGCCCTCCGGGCGACCGCCGCGGATCGCCCGCGGCAGGCCCCGGGTCGGTACAATTCCAACCACCACGGCAGGGGCTGGTCCCTGTCGCCAGGAGAGACTCCCGTGACGGAAGCAGAGGTTGAAGCCAAGGTTGTTGAGATCGTGGCTGAGCAAATGGGTGTGGACAAGGGCGAGGTCAGTCGGGAAACGAGTTTCGCCAATGACCTCAATGCGGACAGCCTCGACACGGTCGAGTTGGTGATGGAATTCGAAGACGAATTCGATACATCCATTCCTGACGATCAGGCCGAGCAGATCCAGACGGTCGGGCAGGCCATCGAGTACATCGTCGCCGCGTCGAAGTCCTGAGTCGCGTCGTCGCGACGCCGGAATCTTCTCATGGCTGCCACTGAACGCCGTGTCGTCATAACAGGCTTGGGCGCTGTCACCGACCTCGGGGTTGGTGCTCGCCCGCTGTGGGATGGTTTGGCTGCGGGCCGATCGGGCGTCAGCCGAATCACCGCGTTCGAGCAGGGCGATGAGTGGTCGACCACCATCGCGGGCGAGGCGGCGGACTTCGACCCCGCGGCGGTCATGTCCACGCCGGACGCTCGAAAGGCTGACAGGGCGTGCCAGATGGGACTGTCAGCTGCGATTGAAGCAGCGAGTGACAGCGGGATCGACTTCGAGTCCGGTGATCCATACCGGCGCGGCGTCGCGATCGGGTCTGGCATCGGCGGCATTCTGACGATCGAAACGCACTACGAGCGTCTGCTCGAGAAGGGCCCCAAGCGACTGAGCCCCTTTGTCGTTCCGAAACTGATGGTCAATGCGACCGCCGGTCAGGTATCGATCCGGCTCAATCTTCGCGGGTGCAACACTGCTGTCGCGACTGCGTGCGCGACGGGTGGCCACGCGCTCGCCGACGCCTACATGATGATTCAGCGCGGCATGGCGGACATCATGCTCGCTGGCGGAACGGAAGCGGCGGTGTCGCGTCTGTGCATCGCGGCCTTCAGTGCGATGAAGGCGCTGTCGACCCGCAACGACGAGCCGACTGCAGCGTCTCGGCCGTTTGATCGCGATCGCGACGGCTTTGTGCTTGCCGAGGGCGCGGCTGTGCTCGTGCTCGAAGATCTCGAACACGCCAAGGCGCGTGGGGCAGAAATCTACGCGGAACTGGTCGGGTTTGGAATCACGGGTGACGCGCATCACATCGCGGCGCCCGACCCGGAAGGCACCGGCGCCGGCAAGGCAATGGAGTTCGCGCTTGCATCGGCCGGTCTGAATACCGGAGACATCGGGTACATCAACGCGCACGGCACCTCCACGCCGCTGGGCGATGCGGCGGAAGTTGCTGCGGTCAAACGTGTCTTTGGCGATCACGCCCACTCGCTTGCTATGTCGTCCACCAAGTCGATGACTGGGCACGCACTCGGCGCCGCGGGCGGCATCGAGTCCGTTGCCTGCGTGATGGCGCTGCACCGCGGCGTGCTTCCACCCACAATCAACCTCGAGCATCCGGACGAGGGCATGGATCTCGACTTCGTTGCGAACGAGGCGGTCGAGCGGAAGGTGGATGTGGCGATTAACAACACGTTCGGCTTTGGGGGCCACAACGTGTCGCTTGCGTTCCGTCGTTGGGACGGTTGATCCGCCGGATCAGAACGGAAAGCTGATGCCTGTATAGACCATGATGCTGTCTCGTCCGGGATTGTTCTTGTACAGCGTCGCGTTCGAGATGTGGTGCCACCTGACTCCGACGATCCAGCGGCGGTCCTGCCCCACGTCAAACGTCACGCCGAGGCCGGCCTGCGGCGTGAAGTTGAACTGTGACCCATCGAAGGGCACATTGTGGTTGGTGCCCAACAGGCCACATCCGAAGTCGCCGTAGAGCGACCAGCCATCGCCGTTGATGACGTGCCATTGGAACATCAGGTCCAGGCTGCCGCCAACTGCGTTCTCGCCTTCCTGCGAGAAGCCCCACAGGTTGATTTCGGGCGCGAATGCGAAGTCGTCTACCAGGAACCACTGCAGGCCGAGTCCGAGTCCGTACTCGTTGTTTCCCGTGTCTCTGACGTCCACGCCCCACTGGCCGGTGATGCTCCATCTGGTCGAGCCTTCGGCTCCGAATGCTGCGGCTGGCGCCGTGTCGGCCACGGGGGCTTCGTCCTGGAGCATCAGCGTGCGGAGGCCGGCATCGAGTGGGGGGAGGTCGGTCCAGGGTGGCGCGGCGACCGCCGCGTCCGCTCCGCCAAGGGCGGCAATCAGCGCGGTCCGCGTCGACGCATGGGCGGGCGGCGGCGGAAGGGGGGCGACCTGCACTGTGGTGCCAACAATGGTCCCGAGCATGTGAACTGGCAGCATGGATCGTCTCCTGCGACTGAGTCAGCGGGCAGCGTACCCGGATGTATCGGATCTATCGGCTCCCCGAGGGAGGGAAAGTCGACTCAAGCAGCCGGGCAACGGCTCGCATGGCCGCCGCGGTCCGCCGCCCAAAGGCCATGAGATGCGGGAGGTCCCGGGGCCTGCCTGCCAGATCCCGGGCAGCCAGACGCAGCAGGAGCTGGCCGTCAGGGGTGAACCAGCGGTCGCATCCCGGAGGGAGGTGGTGCTCGACGCCGTCGCTGACGCCTCGCACAATGGCCCAGCGGCGGCCGAGCCGGTTGGCCGCTGCGGCAAACGCGTGTGACTCCATGTCGACCAGGTGTGCGCCGGTCCGATTGGACAGGGCCGCTTTCTCTTCCGGTGTTGCGACGATGACGTCGGCGCCCGTGACGCGGAGTCCGGACTCGAGCAGTGGGCTGGCGATGATGCCGGCGGTGTCATAGACCTCGCGGACAAGGTGGGCAGTGCCAGGGCGGAGCTCCGGCTGCAACGCCCCCGCAACACCCGCAAGCACCAGGGGCCCTGACTCTGTGGCCCGGTCGACCC
>CAZMPA010000203.1:0-3169 GCA_964567915.1 uncultured Isosphaeraceae bacterium
CACATTCAGCGACGACGACGGCGACCGGCGAGGCCGGCAACGCCGAGAAGGGCCAAGGCGCCCGGAGCGGGAACCCACGTCACATTGAGGGCCTGGAAGGTCGTGCCAGACGAATCCTTCCCCTGAAGGCTGACATAGCCTTCGACCGCAGCGCCGGAGGCAACGGTGAACTGACCGATGAGCACCTTGCCATCGACCTCGCCGCCCTGGGCATCTGCTGGAGTGACGAACCAGGAACCGTTGTCGGTCTGCAACGCACCACCGGCTTCGAAGCCGGAGAAGTCGATGCCGATCGTCTTCAGTTCGTTGGAGGCAAAGGGGGTGCCGTTCGCATAGAGCGAGCCAACCGTCACGTACGAATCCCACTCGACCGAGGGGGCCAGCGGGAAGAACGCGTTGTTGATGCTCAGCGACGTGGCGCCACCCAGACTGTTCTGATAGAACGTTCCGCTTGACGCATACACGTCAAGGAAGTTCGCCGAGTTTCCGAAGACGGCGTCGATCCGGGCACCAGCGTCGACGTTCGCGGAAACGCGATACGTGTCGCCCTGATCGCCCGAATTCACCAGCTCGACGGTGAACCCGTTGAATGGGCTTGCTTGGGCAAGTCCGGCGAGCGCGAACGCTGCACCAGTTCCAAGCAGTGTCATTGCTTTCATGACTGTTCTTCTCCTCCCGATAATCGGGATGAAACTGTCCTTCGGCGGGGTTGCCGCCTCAGGGCTCTCTAGTTTCCGCTCCCTCGGCAAGGCCGAGAAAACGCCGCTTCCGCCATCAATCTACAGCACCATGGGGCCTGTCAAGTCAGGATCTTCCGAGGTTTTCAATAAAAAGCGGGTGGCGGCAGCTCCGGCCGGGCCCCGCCGCCGGGGGCCTCCGAATGCCCACAGAAACGGCATTTGGGGGGTCTCCATGCTGCCTCAGGACCGCCTCAGCAACAACAGCGAACGCCGCCACCCGGCATCCGACCCTTCTGAGGGCCCTGGCCGAGGCAGCGGCGTTCGCCGCAATGACCCCGAGGAGAATCGAACTCCTGTTTTGAGGATGAGAACCTCACGTCCTAGCCGCTAGACGACGGGGCCGAAGCGGCGAAGTCTAGCAGGAATCGCCCTTGAGAGGGCCCCCATCGCCGGCGCTTACTCGGGAAGGGCCAGCACCAGGCCGCCCACGACGTCACTCTCGGGCTCGGCCGCCCGGGCTCGCCCGTACCAATGGTCCGCGGCCTCGAAGTCCTGCGTCACGCCGAAGCCCATCTCGTACGCGCCGGCGAGGACGACCATGGCAACGCGTGAACCCCCTTCGGCGGCCCTTCGCCACCATCGAGCCGACGCGATGGGGTCCAGATCCGCCCCACGTCCGGAGGCGGCGGCGACCGCGAGCCCGATCATCGCGTCCACATCACCCCGTCTGGCGGCCTTTCGCCACCAGGCGACGGCTTCGGTCTCGTCCTGGAGCGTGCCGGTGCCATTGAAGAGGCATCGCCCCCACGCGGACATGGCAGCTGGCCGGCCTCCCCTGGCGGCCCGCCTGAACCAGATGCTCGAGCGGGTCTCGCTGCGGGTCACGCCCAAGCCGTTGCGGTAACAGACGGCGAGGTCATACATGGCATCGATGTGTCCGGCTTCGGCTGCTACCCGCCAGAGGGCCGCCGCCTCCCGCCGATCGCTGCGGGCACCCCGGCCTGCAAAGACCGCGCAGGCAAGCCTGTGTGTGGCCTCCATGTTGCCAAGCGCCGCGGCCTCATCGAGCCACCAGACAGCCTCCTCCCACGCCTCTTCGCCGTCGTCCTGCAGCAACTGGTTGGCCAGTTGGAGCATGGCGTCGGCGTCTCCCTCGGTTGCCTCGATCCGCATGGACTCCAACGGATCGACCGGTGGGGTGTCTGCTACGCACATCGATACCGCTAAGAGTGCCGCTGTCAGCATTGGGGGGCTCCTATGCAGGAGCCATCGGAGCCCGAAGGCCGCGACTGAAGCAAACCCCAGCAGAAGTCGGCGGCGGGGTTCCGGAGGCGCGGGATTCCGGGGGGATTCCGGGGGGATTCCGGGGTGCGGGGTGGGCGGGACTCAAGCAAACCCCCGCCGCAGGCGCCGGCGGGGGCCCGGCGGCGCGGGATTCCGGGTGGATTCCGGGGGGATCAGCGGGTGAGCTTGCGGTACTTGATCCGCGTCGGCCGCGCGGCATCCACGCCCAATCGCCTGCGGCGGTCCTCGTCGTAACTGGACCAGTTGCCGGTGAAGAACCGGACCTGCGAGTCGCCCTCGAAGGCCAGAATGTGGGTGGCGACCCGGTCCAGGAACCACCGGTCATGGCTGATGATGAGTGCCACGCCGCCGAATGACTCCAGTCCCTCTTCAATGGCCCGAATCGTGTTGACGTCCAGATCGTTGGTCGGCTCATCCAGCAGCAGCACATTGGCGCCGGACCGGAGCGTCCGAGCCAACTGAACCCGGTTCCGCTCACCGCCCGACAGCGTGCCGACGATTCGTTGCTGCATGGCTCCGGGGAAGCCGAACTTGGAGACGTAGGCTCGGCTGTTGACGGTGACGCCTCCAAGATTCAGTTCGTCATCGCCATCGCTCACCGCCTCCCAGACACTCAGCGTGTCAGGCAGCGCGTCCCGTCCCTGCTCGGCGCAGGCCATCTCGACGGTCTCGCCGATCCGGATCTCGCCAGCGTCGGGCGTCTCGTCCCCGAGCAGCATCCGGAAGAGCGTCGTCTTGCCCGCACCATTGGGGCCGACGATGCCGACGATGGCGCCCGGCGGGACGGAGAAGTGCATGTCGTCAACGAGCACGGCGTCGCCATAGCCCTTCTGCACGTCCGCGGCATCGATGACCAGATCGCCGAGTCTGGGGCCGGGCGGTACAAAGATCTCCACCACACGTTCCTGCTCACGGCGGTCCTGCAACATGAGGTTCTCGTAGGCCGTGATGCGGGCCTGGCTCTTGGCCTGCCTGGCCTGCGGGCTTCGCCGAACCCACTCAAGCTCCCGCTGCAGCGCCTTCTGCCGCTTGCCCTCCTGACGGGACTCAATGGCCAGTCGCTTCTGCTTCTGCTCCAGCCAGGACGAGTAGTTGCCTTCCCACGGAATGCCCTCGCCCCGATCGAGTTCGAGAATCCAGCCCGCCACATTGTCCAGGAAGTATCGGTCGTGGGTCACCGCCCT
>CAZMPA010000203.1:3179-4140 GCA_964567915.1 uncultured Isosphaeraceae bacterium
GTGCCCGCGTACCGCTGCAGGTGCTGTTCCAGCCAGTCCACGCTCTCGGCATCGAGATGGTTGGTCGGCTCGTCCAGGAGCAGGATGTCCGGCTTGCTCAGCAGCAGACGGCAGAGCGCTACGCGGCGGCGCTCACCACCTGACAGGGTGTCCACGGTCCGCTCGTCGGGCGGGCACCGCAGCGCGTCCATCGCCATTTCCAGTTTGGAGTCGATGTCCCACGCATCGGCGGCGTCCAGCGCCTCCTGCACCTCCGCCTGCCTGGCGAGCAGTTTCTCCATGGCGTCGTCGTCCATCGGCTCTGCGAACGCCGCGTTGATGCGATCAAACTCCCGCATCAGCGATACGGTCTCCTGCATCCCTTCTTCGACGACCTCCCGGACGGTCCGCGTCTCGCCAGCGAGCGGTTCCTGCTCCAGGTACCCAATGCTGTAGCCCGGCACACGTTGCACCTGACCGTCAAAGTCGGTATCGACGCCCGCCATGATCCGCAGGACGGTGCTCTTGCCGGCACCATTGAGGCCAAGCAGCCCGATCTTGGCACCGTAGAAGTAGGACAGCGAGATGTCCTTGATGATCGTCCGCTTCTCGATTGTCTTGGAGACGCCGAGCATGGAGTAGATGATGTCGGGCATGGTCGTGGGTCCGGACTGGCGAGTAGAGTGAGCCGATGCTGACGGGCGTCGATCTTGGTGGAACCAAAATTGAAGCGGCGGTGCTCGACGAGGACGGCGCGGTGCTGGCGCGGCATCGCGTACCGACGCCACGCGGGCAGTATGACGCAACGATCGCCGCCGTGACGACCGCCGTTGCCGTGGCTGAGAAGCAGGCCGGAGGCGGCAGCCCTCACGTCGGTATCGGTGTGCCCGGCAGCCCCTCCCCCACGACCGGCCTCATGCGGAATTGCAACTCGACCGTGCTCAACGGCCGGCGGCTCGGCGCCGACCTGGCCGCGGCGCTC
>CAZMPA010000204.1:0-4132 GCA_964567915.1 uncultured Isosphaeraceae bacterium
CCGCATGGGGGGGGACAGGCTGGCGCAGCCTGCCAGGGGGGAATTGTTGCAGCATCGGCATCGGCGTCGTTGGCAGCATCACACGCCCCCTCAGTCGCTGCGCGACAGCTCCCCCGCAAGCGAGGGAGCGGAAGGGCCGCGGCAGACTGCTACCATCGAGCCATGACATCCACACTGACGAGTTCAGGCGCGGTCTCGCAGGACCGCATTCAAGCACTACGTGCTGGCCTCGCTGACAACCCGCCATCTCGACTCGCCCGCAATGCCGTGACAAAGGGCGGCGCCGACGAGGCCGCCCTCAATCGTGAGATTGTCGCGAGTACGGACTGGAGCTTCAGCACGTGGCTCGACGACTGGCCAGTGACGAATCAGAAGAAGTCTGGCCGCTGCTGGATGTTCGCGGCACTCAATCTCTTTCGGGCCGGCGCCATGAAACGGCTCAACGTCAAGAAGTTTGAGTTCAGCCAGAACTTCACGCTCTTCTGGGACAAGTTTGAGCGAGCCAACTGGTTTCTTGAGTGCATCATTGAAACCGCGACGCGTGACCTTGGCGACCGGCATGTCGCGTTCCTGCTTGACTATCCAATCGACGACGGGGGCCAGTGGAACATGTTTGTCAATCTGGTTCGCCGCCACGGCCTGGTGCCGAAGGATCTCATGCCAGAGACGCAGTCGTCGTCTGCCACGGCTCGCATGAACGCTGTTCTCAAGGGGTTCCTGCGCCGGTTTGCCGGAGATCTGCGAGCAGCGTTCGAAGGCGGCGCGTCCACCGATGAGGCTCGCGGTATCAAGGACACGCAACTTGCGCTCATCTGGCGAGTGCTCTGCACGCATCTCGGTGAGCCTCCGACATCGTTCTTGTGGCAGTACAACGACAAGGACCGAGTCTTCCACCGTGAAGGTGAGATGACCCCGGTGCAGTTCGCAGCGCGGTACGTCGACCTCCCCCTGGCCGACTATGTGTGCCTCGTCCACGATCCACGGCCGGAGCATCCCTTTGGTCGGACCTACACGGTCGAGTTCCTCGGCAACATTGTCGGCGGCGAGCAGGTTGTCTATCTCAATGTGGACACGGGTACAATGAAGCGAGCGGCGATTGACACCCTTGAGGGCGGCGAGCCGGTCTGGTTTGGCTGCGACGTGGGGAAACAGTTCCAGCGGCAGGTTGGTCTGTGGGACGCTGAACTGTTCGACTACGCGGGGCTGTACGGGGAGCCCGAAGGGCTCGACAAATCGGCGCGGCTGCACTTGCATCACACAGCCATGACGCACGCCATGTTGTTCACCGGCGTGGATGTACTGGACGGGGCGTCACGGCGATGGCGTGTCGAGAACTCCTGGGGCGACGACGGGGTCGGCCGCAAGGGCTTCCAACTCATGAACGACAACTGGTTCGATGAGTACGTCTTCGAGATCGCCGCGCATCGTTCGCGATTGCCCGCCGACCTGCAGGCTGCGCTTGATGAGCCGCCGACTGTGCTCCCTCCGTGGGATCCGATGGGGGCCTTGGCTCGAATTCAAGGGTGAAACGACCGTTCGGCTCTTGCGGCGGCGGTCATTTCCACCATACTGGGTGCTCGTGAGGGGTTCACGTGGGTGGGAAATGCCGGGGAGAGGAGTCTGCGCATGCTGTGCACGTTGAGCCTGTTGTCGGTCACCGCTGTATCTCTGGCCGTCCCAATGCCTCGGCCCGTGGATCTGGCCGGTTTGCAGGTTGTGGAGATCGACGTGCCGGACGAGGCCGTGGTCGAGCTGCTTCTTGAGAGCGGGCTTGACGGACTGGCGTGTCGGCCCGCACCGGGCGTTGGCCCGTGGGTTGTTGATGCTGGCGACCTTGCGATGCTTGAGACACTCGGGCTCTCGCACACACCCGTCATCGCCGATCTGGAGGCCTATCAGGCAACCCGCAATGCGCTGCGGCGGGCGGCGAGGGCGAGTGCTCGCGGTGGCGACCCGTTCTATGACGACTTCAGGACCTATGAGGAGTATCAGGATCGGATGGACCAGTTTCTGCTGGATCACGCCGACATCGCCACTGGTATCAATCTCGGCCAGAGCCATGAAGGTCGTGATATTCGGGGTGTCGTCATCAATGTGGACGGCACGGATAAGCCGGGCGTTCTCTTCAACGGGTGCCAGCACGCCCGCGAGTGGATTTCGCCGCCGACCACGTGGTACATCGCGGACATGCTTGCGGATGGATACGGAAGCGATTCGCAGATTACGGCGCTGCTTGACCGCGTCGAAGTCATTGTCATACCGATCACCAATCCAGACGGCTACGCCTACACGTATGAGGCGGGCGGCTATCGGTTCTGGCGCAAGAACAGGCGAGTCAATGGGGGGTCGTGTGACGGCGTCGATCTCAATCGCAACTGGGCCAGCGACTGGAATGGTGGCGAGAGCACGAGTACCGACCCCTGCAGCGACGTGTATGTCGGCCCGTCGTCCATGAGCGAACCAGAAGTGCAGGCCCTCTCGGGATACTGCCTCGATCACGGAGACATTCGGGCGCAGGTGGATTTTCACTCGTACTCACAGTTGATTCTGGAGCCGCGGGGTTACACGACGTCACCGCCGCCGGACTGGGACGAATTGCACGCGGTGGGCGGCGAGATGTCGGATGCGATCTACGGGGTTCATGGAAAGTCCTACACCCATGACAACCCGTGCAACATTCTCTACTGCGCCAGCGGAACGTTGATCGATTGGCCCTACGACACGTACGGGGCAGCGGCCTACTGCATTGAATTGCGACCCAGCGCGAGCGGCGGAGACGGCTTCGATCCGCCGCCGAGCGAAATCATTCCGTGCGCCGAGGAAAACTTTCAGGCGGCGCTGACGCTTATGGACCATGTGGCGTCGCCGATGTCGATCTCGCTGCCAAACGGTCACCCGTCGCTCGTTTCGACCGTCGATACCACGGCATTCCAGGTGAAGATTGTTGCGGGTGCGGAGAACCCGAATCCCGCAACCGCGGCGTTACTGCACCGCGGGGGCGGCGGGGCCTTCACCGAAACCGCGGTGTCGCATGTCTCCGGCGACACCTATGTGGCGACGTTGCCGACGTTCAACTGCACGGATGTGCCGGAGTACTACTTGTCGGTGGAGAGCTTCTCCGGAACTCCGCAGGTCTATCCGAGCGGCGCGCCACTT
Organism: uncultured Isosphaeraceae bacterium; assembly: GCA_964567915.1. GTDB lineage: Bacteria > Planctomycetota > Phycisphaerae > Phycisphaerales > SM1A02 > UBA12567. The sequence continues at coordinate 3,157 of CAZMPA010000204.1, forward strand.
GAGTTGATGACATCTGACGTCGCATCCGACGTCGAACTCGTGTTTGATGACGATGGTGAGACCAACGCGGGTTGGTCCGTCAGCGGCGACGCGTCGGACGGTCAGTGGGACCGCGGTGTGCCGGCGAATGGCCAGCGGGGCGATCCCCCGGCGGACGGTGATGGAAGCGGCCAGTGCTGGCTGACCGACAACGTCGCCGGGAACAGTGACGTTGACGGTGGGTCAACCACGCTGACGTCCCTCGTGCTGGAGTCTCCTGGTGATGGGTGGGAACTTGCCTATTGGCGATGGTTCAGCAATGACTACGGCGCGTCCCCGAATGAGGACATCATGACTGTCGAGTGGTCGGAAGAGGGCTCATCGGCCTGGACGCTGCTCGAGCAAGTGGGGCCGACCGGTGCGTCCGGCGGCTGGGTCCACGCAGAGTTTGAGCTTGATGCCGTCGGCATGTCTGGCGTTGACGCATTCCGCATTCGGTTCACTGCCGATGACGCCGGCGCGGGATCGGTTGTTGAAGCGGCTGTTGACGGCGTGCAGCTTGGCCGCATCGAATGCGTGGACGACGATCCGTGCCCAGGTGATGTCGATGGCAGCGGCGATGTTGGTGTGGACGACGTGTTGGCTGTCATCGGCGCGTTCGGAACCAACGATCCCGCAGCCGACCTCAACGGCGACGGCTTTGTCGACGTCAACGACATCCTCATGGTCATCGCCGCCTACGGCCCCTGCTGATCGACCGCCGGTCACTTTATCTCACTGCCCCACAACGACTTACGAAATCGAGATTTCGTAAGTCGTTGTCACATACCGGGATAAAGTGACCGGCGGTCACTTTGGGCGGCGGTTGCCGTGAGCGGCTGCAACGGGGGCTCGAAGGTCGCCGCTCGCCAAAAACAGCCTTGGTGACCCCAAAAAGCCACATCGACCGCCGGTCACTTTATGTGCTTGTATAGCAAAGAGTTACGAAACAGCGGTT
>CAZMPA010000205.1:0-4090 GCA_964567915.1 uncultured Isosphaeraceae bacterium
CTTCATTCGAAGCGAGCAGGACGGCCCTCCGCTCGATCAACCAGCCGGCCGATGCCCCACGGGCAGGGGTCGGAGGGGACAACTGGTAAGGACACACCATGCGTAACGACGGCTCAAACCACCCCGACCCGGATCATCTCGCAGAGGCTCGGCGAAGCAAGGCCATTGTCCGCCGAAGACTTCAGGCGATCGTCGACGAACACCTCGTCATTGACCCCGCCCTTCTGGACGAATCCCTTGAGCAGTCGCTCTTTGCGGACCTGCCCTGGAGAGACCCGTCACCGTCCGGCGAGTTCGAGGCCATTCAGGCCTGAGCGAACTGGTTCACCGAATCGGCTCACGGAATCCCCCCGCTTGCGTTCCGGTTCTCTTCCGAAACGCGAGTCCACACAACACGGCACGCTCCGACCGCCGGAGCGTGTCGTGCCTTTTTTACCCGCCATGTCTCGCCAGTATGGGGAATCAATCCGTCGCAGCCATCCGCCGCAGCACCGTGTGCAGAATGCCGCCGTTGCGGATGTAGTCAACCTCGACCGGCGTGTCGACCCGAAGGAGCGTCGAGAATGCAACCGTGGTGCCATCCGGGCGGGTCGCCCGCACCTGCACCGCCTGTCGCGGTTCAAACTGCCCGCCCCAGTCGATATCAAACGACTCGTCACCGGCCAGTCCCAGCGACGCCGCTGACTGGCCCGCTTCAAACTCCAGAGGCACGACACCCATCCCAACCAGGTTGGAGCGGTGAATGCGTTCGTACGACTCAGCAATCACCGCCTTGACGCCAAGCAGAAACGTCCCCTTGGCGGCCCAGTCTCGCGACGAGCCCATTCCGTAGTCCTTGCCGGCCAGCACGATGAGCGAGGTCCCTGCGGCTGCGTAGTTGCTCGCGGCATCGAAGATGGTTGACACTTCGCCGGTTGTGAAGTCGGTCGTCCAGCCGCCCTCGGTCCCGGGAGCAAGCTGATTCCGAACGCGGATGTTGGCGAACGTGCCACGGGTCATCACAAGATCATTACCGCGGCGAGACCCGTAGGAATTGAACATCGCCCGCTCAACACCGTGCTCGGTGAGCCAGGCACCGGCAGGCGAATCGACCGCAATGGCTCCAGCCGGAGAAATGTGATCGGTAGTCACCGAGTCACCGAGCAGGCAGAGCACGCGGGCGGCGGAGACGTCAGGGACGCCCGGAAGCGTCTGCGTCATGCCGGTAAAGAATGGGGGAAGGTGGATGTACGTACTGTCCGGCCACCCGTACAGATCGCCTTGGCCAGCTTCGACATCCTGCCACTGGGCCGATCCCGCAAACACGTCGCCGTACTCAGTGCGGAACTGGCCGGGCTCGATGCTCGCGGCGACCACGGTGTCAATCTCGGCCTGCGTTGGCCAGAGATCGGCCAGGTGGATAGGTGTCCCGTCGACGGTTTCGCCCAGCGGATCGGCGTTGAGATCCACGTCGACCGTCCCTGCGATCGCGTACGCCACCACCAGCGGCGGCGACGCCAGATAATTGGCGCGGACGTCGGGAGAGATGCGGCCCTCGAAGTTGCGGTTTCCGCTCAGCACCGACGTCGCCACAATGTCGTTGGCCTCAATCGCGTCGTGGACGGCGTCCGGAAGCGGCCCCGAGTTTCCGATGCAGGTCGTGCATCCGTAGCCGACGATGTCAAAGCCGATCGCTTCCAGATCATCAAGCAGCCCGGCTCGCTCCAGATAATCGCGGACCACCTTGGAGCCTGGCGCCAGCGACGTCTTGACCCATGGCTTGCTCGTGAGGCCGAGTTCCCGGGCACGCTTGGCCACAAGGCCCGCGGCCACCATGACGTCAGGATTGCTCGTGTTGGTGCACGAGGTGATGGCCGCAATCACGACGGCGCCGTCGGAGAGATCAAAGGTCGTGTCCTGGAGTGTGACGGTTGCCGCCGCGGTCGCCACGCCGCCGTCTCCGCGGCCGAATGCCCCGGTGAGCGTCTCGTGCCAGGCCGACTGCATGTCGCTGAGCGGAATGCGATCCTGCGGCCGCTTCGGGCCGGCGAGCGCGGGCTCGACCGTGGACATGTCGAGTTCGAGCACGTCCGTGTAGACTGTTTCCTCGGACGGATCGTGCCAGAGCCCCTGCGCTCGGCAGTATTGCTCCACGGTTTCGATGAGCGCGTCGTCACGGCCGGTCAGCCGCAGATACCGGAGCGTCTGCTCATCGACCGGGAAGAAGCCCATCGTCGCGCCGTACTCGGGCGCCATGTTTGCGATCGTCGCGCGATTGGCCAGCGGCATCGCGGCCAGTCCGGGCCCGAAGAACTCCACAAACTTCCCAACCACCCCATGAGCGCGGAGTACTTCAGTCACGCGAAGGACCAGATCGGTCGCGGTACATCCCTCTGGGAGGGCTCCGGTGAGTTTGAATCCGACGACCTCGGGGATCAGCATGGAGATTGGCTGGCCCAGCATGCAGGCTTCGGCTTCGATTCCGCCGACGCCCCAGCCCACGATTCCCAAACCATTGATCATGGTCGTGTGCGAGTCGGTGCCCACCAGCGAATCGGGGTGGAGCCAATCGCCGTCGTCCCAGACCACCTTGCCGAGATATTCAAGATTGACCTGGTGCACGATGCCCGTTGCAGGCGGAACGACGCTGAAGTTGTCGAAGGCCTGCTGGCCCCATTTGAGGAAGGTGTATCGCTCCGCGTTCCGCTTGAACTCGAGGTCAGAGTTGATGGTGATCGCCTGCTTGCTGCCAAAGGCGTCCACCTGCACGGAGTGGTCGATGACCAGATCGCAGGGCACGAGTGGGTTGACACGCGACGCTGCCGAATCGTTTCCCGTCATCTCGACGACCGCGGTCCGCATCGCGACCAGATCGACAATCGCCGGTACGCCCGTGAAGTCCTGCAGGACGACGCGACCTGGTTTGAAGGGAATCTCTCGCGGCGGCACCGCCGTTGCGTCGTAATGCAAGAGGGCTCGAACATCGTCCTCAGAGACGGCATGCCCGTCGCAGTGCCGCAGGCACGCTTCAAGCAGAACGCGAATGCCCATCGGGATCCGGGCAAGCGACACACCCTCCGATTCGGCAAGGGCCGGCAGCGACGCAATGCGACGCGTGCCAAGCGGCGTGTCGATGGTTTGAATTGCTCCGAACGGATCGCGCTGATCGGGCACTGCTTGGGCTCCTTTGCAAAGACCACCCATGATACCGCGCCCGCCAGGGCGTTCGGTCAGCCCAGACCGGGTCTGTCGGGGTTTGCGATGAGCCGAATGTCCGGGCGGGGACCACACACGATGTGGCCTTCAGGCACCGATTTCGACAGGAACACACCGCCCGCAACCACACAGTGGTCGCCGATGATTGTGTCGCCACCGAGGATCGTCGCGCCCGCATACACCGTGACGTGGTCGCCCAGCGTCGGATGGCGCTTGACCCCACGCTTGAGTTCGCCCCGCTCGTCACGCTCAAACGATCTCGCCCCCAGCGTCACGCCCTGATACACCTTGCAGTGATCCCCGATGATGGTCGTCTCGCCGATCACGACACCGGTGCCGTGATCGATGAAGAATGAACGGCCAATCGTGGCGGCCGGGTGGATGTCGATGCCGGTGTCGCTGTGCGCGTGCTCCTGCATGATGCGGGGCAGGAGCGGCACGCCGATCTCCACCATCGCATGGGCGAAGCGATGTGTCGTCAACGCCCGCACGCCTGGATAGCACAGCATGACCTCATCGATGTGCCGCGCGGCAGGATCGCCGTCGTGGGCAGCCTGCACGTCGAGGCTCAGGAGGTCGCGGATGGCGGGCAGCGACTCGAGCACCGCCGTTGTCGCCTCCTCGGCGTGCGAACTTGCCTTCCCGTCCCCCCAGTGGATGAACGCCCCCTCGATCTGGTGCTGCAGATCGCCTCGAAAGTCGAGCAGTTCCCGCTCAAGCCGCGGCGCCAGGCTGCCCGCATCAAAGTCGCGGTGCCCGTGCAGTCCGGGAAACAGAATGCCACGCAGCCGCTCAAGCAGATGCCGGGCGGTGTGCGGGTCCGGGAGATGGTCCGCGAACGCTCGCGCCATACGGTCATCCGCCGCTGTCGCCGCCGCCATTCGCTCCGCCAGAC
>CAZMPA010000206.1:0-4083 GCA_964567915.1 uncultured Isosphaeraceae bacterium
ATCGGCCTTGCGGGCGGCGCAGGTGGCTCACTCGTTGGCCGCGACCTCAATCTTGATGTACACATTCCGTTGTCGACCGGACGTCTTGAATTCAGCGATGCGGTGTATCGCCGGGTGAGTGGTTCGTTTTCGGGTGAGGAGACCAGGTTCTCCGAGATCTACATCGAGGCGGAGGACGCCGCCCGCGTGTTGCCGGTGTCCAGGCGAGTCAAGCGAGTCGTTGACTCGCAGCACGCGGACGTCGGCGACGTTCGGATCATCGTTCCGTGGGAGCTGCTGGCAAGTGTCGAGCGGACGACCTTTGCCATGAATCTCCTGCTCACGGCCATTGCGGCCATCAGCCTGCTGGTTGGCGGCATCGGCATCATGAACATCATGCTTGCGTCCGTCGTGGAGCGAACGCGGGAAATCGGCATTCGCCGGGCGCTCGGCGCGACGCAGCGACACATCGTCTCCCAGTTTCTGGTCGAGACCGGTACGCTTTCCGCAGCCGGGGGCGTACTGGGCATCCTGTTTGGCGTCGGTCTTGCCTTGGGCGTTGATCGCGCCCTTCCATGGATCCTCTCGCTCCCATGGGTGCAGCGACGGCTCGACGTTGAAATTACGTTCGAGGCGGCCATCACGCCGTGGTCGGTCATCGTGTCATTCACGGTCGCTGCAGCGACGGGCATCATCTTCGGGATCTATCCTGCCATCCTTGCGAGCAGGCAGGACCCAATCGAGGCACTTCGCCACGAATGACTACTCGCCAGCCTCGCGTTTGAGGCGCTCAGTGAGCGAGATCTCCACGCGAACCCGATCACCTTCGAACTGCAATGTGCGATCGGGTTGGCCTGCCTTCTTTGGGACGCCAAAGTCAAATCCGAAGATCTGCCGTTGAATCCACCGTGGCGCGCGGATGACGAGCGATCGGCCGTTGGGCATCATCTCAGCCCAATTCCCGCCTTGCCGCTTCCACGCGCCCGGCTCGATGTTTCGGATCATGATCTCGATCAACTGGTCTCGCTTGGTCTGCTCAAGCTCATCCCAATTCGGGGCGCCGCCTCCACCACCGCCAGACCCTCCTCCACCGCCGCCGCCACCTCCGAGATTCAGATTGGGCGGGTCGTTGTAGTCGGGGATGGGTTGGGTGAACTCCTCAATTGGCAAGATGCGGGTGGTCTGCATGATCTCGGTTGCGAGCCGATCCTTGGTGGACACCTCGACCATGCCGTCCCTGATCTGCCAGGTTGCTGGCTCAGGTGCGCCGCACGCCTCAAGGGCGTCCTGAAGGAGATTGAGCGCGGGTCTATGACGCGGCGGAAGATTGACGATGAGTCCTGGATCGATGCCCTTCGGCTGCTGGTCGGTCGATGCGAGCAGCACGACGTGCACGCCACTGGCCTCAGAGATCAGCCGGACGAGATCCTGCAGCGTGACTTGTTCGACGGCGGTGTCAATGTCGGTGTACATGAGTCCACCGAGGGCCTTGGCGTCCTGCGTGGATCCGGCATGTGCCGTTGCGGCAGCCGCAGCGAGCGTACACACTGTCATGGCAATTCGTGTCATGTCGAGGGTTCCTCCTGCCCGGGTCTCTCTGCCTGCTCGTGAGCCTCGGCCGCTTCGCACAGCAGGAGGATGGCCATCGTCTGTGACCAGAGGGGCATACGCTCATCCCAAGGTGCGAGCTTGACCCCGCCGGTGGCCCGCTGTGGTGATCGGAAGAACGCGGCTTCATCCGAATCGACGAGTAGCGAACGCACGATGCGAAGCGATTGTGCCGCCCCCTGGGCGTCGCCGTCGTGCCGCCGAGATGCGAGGAAGGCGGCCACAGGCAAGACATCTGCGGTCACTTCGTCCCACGAAAGGTCTGCCAGCGCAATCTTCCCGACGCCTCGCCAGAGTTCTTCCATGCGTTGTGGCTGGCCGGTCACGTCAGCCGCGGCGGCGTCGGCCCATCCAATCCAGGGCATGGCCTGCAGGGTGGTCGAGGGTGGAAGTAAGGCAACCTGATTGAGGAAGTCAGGCACATCCCTCCCTGGCTCGACTGCAGACGACGCGATGGCCCACGCGGCGATCGACCGCTCGACGAGCGCCGCCTCGGGATCCTTGAGCAACGCGGCGATTGCTTCTCGGTTGCACGGCTGCCCAAGCACCAACTTGGCCGACTCAATGACCCGGTCGTCGTTGGGGAGCGTGACGGCGAGCGACTCAGACCGTTGCAGTGCCTGTTGGGCGAGTTGCGGCGGCACGCCCGAGACGTCACCGAGACGCCGAAGGGCGATTGCAGTGAAGGCGCGGTCTCGTGGAGGCGCGTCCAAGGGCCGCCACTGATCATCGTTTGGGTGGTAGGTGCCTCCGAGGAGCAAGTCCCCACCGTCTGGACCGGCCCAGAGGCGATCGATGAGATGACGTCCAGCGAGCGTGAGCGCGGCGAGTGCGGGTCGGGGCTGCTTGGGCCATTTGGGATGCGAACCGCCTCGCTGAAAGTGTCGCGGGCCGAACTCGCCGGGAAGTTGGACGAGGTCGATGGTGTCGAATCGATACACGGTGGCCTGGCCACGTTGCCTGGCGGCGGTGAGTTGGAGGGGGGTCAGACCGGCCACCGTCGCAAGTTCGCCGACCATTCCGGCGGTCGCCGCCGCGCCGGTCATACGGAGCGCGGACGGAAACCTGATGTGCCATGCATCGTCGATTCGGATCGCCAATCCACTTGCGGCCGGGTCGAGATCCTGACCAATGCGTTGGGTATCGCGGCCAGTCATCGCCACAAAGGGCCCCGCGGCGTCGAGTTCAAGTGTTGCCGTGGCCAGCCCGGAACGAAACAGCGGTTCCGGCAAGTCGCCCATGGTGCCTTCACGCCGTGCTTCAGCGAGCAGGGCGGCCACCGCGTCGGCCACGGGATTGAGGCTCCCTTCAGCCCGCGTGGCCACAGTGGCGGCGACCGGGCGTCCGTCGTGGCGGAGGACCAGATGCACGCCTTCCACCCCGGGCACGTCGTTGATACCTGCGGCGTCGGCCTGATCGATTGCCGTTCTCGCCTGCATCCAGGCGTCGATGGCCTCGGCGGGGTCGAGTCCACCCCTGGGTTCGGCAACTCCGGGCCCGCACAGGCCGCAGATACTGATCAGGCATGCTCCGAAACGCGGTGTGATGGCAATCCTCCGCTTGGCTGGGTGGCTCATCCTTGCATTCAGCCTGATGTGGCGCATGGTAGGGGAGGTTGGGCCGAGAGACCGAACCTCCCCTGGATCTCGAAGATTGGAGAAGAGACGCGTGACACTCGCGACGATCATGCACTGGACCGCCAATCGCCGCAGGCTGGTCGTATTGACGGTTCTGACCTTCGTCACGATGTGCTGACGGCCCCCTGCCGGGAGAGACAGGGAGCCGTCAGCGTGTCTCGCGTCACGCAAAGCGTGGCGTGTGAATCAGATCAGAACTCGATCTTGTCGGTGCCCATGGCGCCGTGATCGTCCATGCCACCGCGGGTCGGCGATGGCTTGAGCGGCTTGGGCGTTCCGTCGCCTCCCGACGGTTCGTCACTCCGGGCCGCGTCGCCCCACTGGGCACGCTTGAGGCTCAGTCCGATCTTCCGCTCGTCGGTATCGACTCGCAGAATCTTGACATCGACCTCCTGGCCGGGCTGCACGACGTCCTGCGGATCGTCGACCTTCTCGTCGGAGAGTTCCGAGATGTGCAGCAAGCCTTCGAGCCCGGTCTCGAGCTCCACAAACACACCAAAGTTGGTGATCTTCGTAACAGTGCCGTGGACGACCATGCCGGGGTGGTAGGCCTCGGGAATGGCGGTGACCCATGGGTCTTCGGCGAGCTGCTTGACGCCCAGGCCGACACGCTGCTTCTCCTGGTCGATTTCGAGCACGACGCACTCGACCGGGTCGCCCTTCTTGTACTTCTCGTTGGCGTGGGAGATCTTCTCGGTCCACGACATGTCCGAGACGTGCAGGAGTCCGTCGATTCCAGGCTCGATCTCGATGAAGGCGCCGTAGTTGGTGAGGTTTCGCACCGTGCCTTCCACGGCCGTGCCGGTCGGATACCGCTCGGCCACGAGTTCCCAGGGGTTCAGCTCCGTCTGCTTGATGC
>CAZMPA010000207.1:0-4070 GCA_964567915.1 uncultured Isosphaeraceae bacterium
TCGCCGGCGCTAGCCGCTCGCGGGTTCTTGTTGACTTTCAGGGCACGGGCGGACTTGGTCCGCCCGTGCTCGTTTTTTGGTGATCGAGGATCAACGGGTGGGCATTTCAACAGCAGAGCTGAACCGCTCACGTGCTACCATCCCCGCCCGACCACTCCCCCCTGTGGTCCTGTGAAGGAGACCGAGCTCGATGACGCACATCATCGCCGAGCCTTGTATTGGCACGAAAGACACCGCTTGCGTGGATGTCTGTCCCGTCGACTGCATTCATCCCACCAAGGACGAAGGGGAGTTCGACCCGGAATCAATGCTGTACATCGACCCAGATACCTGCATTGACTGCGGACTGTGTGTCGACGAGTGTCCCGTCCAGGCCATCTTCCCGGAGGAGGACCTCCCGGAAGAGTGGACCAAGTACATCAAGATCAACGCGGACTGGTACGAGAATCAGTGACGGCGGTCAGGCGGCGTCTTCATCGGGCTTACACGAGGTGCGGTAGACGCCGCTCTCCTCATCGGCAGGCTCCGTCCAGTCCTCGCAGTTGGCGCCCAGATTGAGTTCACTCGTCATCGTTTTGCGGTAGCCAAGCTTGCGGACGACCTCCAGGACGTCAGTCCACGTGGGAAACGTCTTGCCGTTGACCCGTTTGAAGGCGTCAATGGCCTGCACGAACAGCATCTGCTCAGCAGTCATCTCCCCTTCCTCGGCGGCTCTCAAGAAATCGGTTCGGCGGCGGCCCGGCCCGCGGCGTCGCTCCAGATTGGTCGCTCCATCGGCTTGCATGTCCCTCCGATCCAATCCGGACCGGCGATCGACGACGCTGAGAGGGTTGGGCGGCCGAAGCTGGTCGCCAGAGGCATTCTGATGCGGCATGGTGCAAGGCTCCCTGCGAAGCGAATCGGTCTCGCCCGCTACCATGGCCCATCGGACCAGTGGATGGCCCACTGAAGCCCAGTACCTTGATTTGTGTGATCTCCCCTTCCGAACGATCGGACCAGACTGCATGGCAGCCCGAGAATCCACCGTGGAAGCAGAACGGTCCCTGCAGCCCCTTGCTGCAGTGTTGGCCTGGATCCTGCCGGGCCTTGGCCACTGGGTGCTGGGGCAGCGTGTCCGGGCGATTCGAATCGCGGTGGGCATGACGGTCCTGATACTGGGAGGCCTGCTGATCGGCGGTGTGGACTCGGTTGACTCCGAAAACGACCGCATCTGGTTCATCGCTCAGATGGCCGCCGGGCCGGTTGTCCTGGTGATCGATGCGGCCAATCAGTGGGGGGTCAAGTCGCTGCCCGAGCAGGACCAGCGGGCTTGGCGAAGTCTTGGTCATGTGAACTCCGTTGGCACGCTTTATCTGGGCCTGGCAGGCCTCATGAACGCGGTCGTCGTGCTGGAGGCGCTGTATCCCAGGCCCGAGCGGCGAAGAAAGCGGCGAGCAGGTGATCGAGCATGATGGCCTGGATTCCATTTGCCCAACCGCTTCCGGCGCTGGTCGGGGGCTGGTACCTCCTGTGCATTCCGCTGGTGATCGGCGTGGCGATGGTCTACAAGGCCATCTGGATTCCGCAGGATGGTCCATGGCTGCGGCAGGTCATCGTCATGTCGGGGCTGGTCGTGGCGGCGTTGATTGCAGTCGCTGTGGCGGTGGCTGTGTTTGTGCAGTGGATCATTCCGCTCCTGCAATAGCCTCCGCCACCCACAGCGTCACATTCTCGGACGGTGTCCGTCCGAGAATGCACACCGGCTGGTAGGCCTCAGTTTCATTTTTGACAGCCCATCTGCCGCCCTTCTGCTTGCCTTCCTGGGCGTCCGATGTAAGTGGTTGGGCAACGCCTCGGAAGGCGTGCCGGTTTGAGAAGGCAGTTCCAGAGACCAAGGACGGTCACATGAGCAGGACGGTGCGGCAGCAGACGCCGCCGGGTGAAGTCGATCGCGCGACTTCGCCGGGTCGGCACGGACGATCAACGGGGACGGGTACCACGCCCACCGCGACGGCCAAGGTGGTGATTCCGGGGCCACGCGGGCTGGCAGACTGCTGGGCGGTGTGGCGGGCTCGGGCCTGCCCGCACGCCGAGGCCGAACTCGTCGGCCACTACATGAAGCACCACGTCCGACCGATCGCAGAACGATTGCGGGCTTCGCTTCCAGGGCATGTTGATGTCGATGACTTGCTGCAGCAGGGATATTTGGGGCTCAAGGACGCCATGGGCCGCTTTGATCCTGAGCAGGGCGTCAAGTTTGAAACCTTCAGCTCCAGACGAATCGTCGGCGCCATGCAGGACTGGCTGCGGTCACTCGATCACGTGCCACGGCTCATGCGACGACGATCACGCATTGTTCAGCAGCAGACCGATCGCTTTGTGGCCCGGCATGGCCGCGCCCCTGATCAGGAGGAGTTGCGTGTCGGCCTTGACGTCTCGGACGCCGAATTCGGGCGGATCGTGGGCGAAGAGGCGCCGCCCGTGGTCGTGACGATCTCAACGGCGTCCGGGGACGACGATGATGCGATGACCGTACCTGCGCGGCACGCTCCGAGCCCCGGCCGCTCGGCCCAGCGTCGGGACCTCAGACAGTGGATTACGCGCGATCTGGACACCGTTGACCGCATGATTGTGTCGCTCTATTACTACGAGTCACTGACCATGCGTGAGATCGGCATTGCAATCGGCTGCAGCGAGTCGCGGGTTTACCACCCGCACGACTCCATACTCCACAGGCTCCGAGCGAGGCTGGACCTGCGGCCGGAACACCTGACGCTCGCCAGTTGACGTGCACGGGCGCATCGCTCATGCGATACTGAGGCGATGCGCTGGCCGACACGACTTGCACTGGGCGGGGTTCTCATCGCCGCAGCGATCGCGATCGCGGTCATGAGTTGCCGATGGGGCGCCGTGGAGGCTGCAGTCCCTGTCCTGATGCTGCCGGGCGGACCATGTGCCGAAGGCGTTGTCGCGGCGCCCTGGCTGGCGTCGATTCCCCTCGGCGGGCTTGTCATGACCATTCTTGTCCCGATGGTGCTGTTGACGATCGCCGTGTGGCTGCTCGCCCGCGGCGGCCGTGCTGACGCCACGTGACGGCCCGGCTGGCTCCCGGGCCCTGCCGGCGTGGATTCCCGTAGGAGCAGGCGGTATCCCGGTCTATAGTGAGGGGTCCCCAAACGGTCGTTTGGGGAGTGGGGTCGTTTCAGAGGAGCGAGCAATGTTGATGGCTAGTGTGGTTATGGCGGCTGTGGCCGCCGCGGCGCAGATTGAGCACACGCTCCCGCTGCAGACCGGTGCGGTTCAAGTCTCCACCATGTCCGCAGACGTCAGAGCGGAGTCCCTCCGCGAGCTTGCCTGGCAGACCGAGGGCGGGCATGTGCTGCTCGTGCTTGACGCGCATCACGAGCCGGACAGTCTGCTGCCGCACGGCATCACCTTGCTCCGCAGCCTTGGCGGACGCGCCTGGACCGCATCGATCGCGCCGCACGCGGCCGACTCGCCCGACGCAGTCGCGGCCGTGGCCTGGGTGGGCTCGCTTGACCCCACATGGAAACTGCATCCTTTCCTTGCTGCAGGCGGCGTCCCGGAGTGGACGATCAATCGCAGCGCAAGCGAAGCGCTTCGTCAGGGACGCCCCTTCAATGTCGAGTCGCTCCTTCGGGAGCTTGATCAGGCCGGCGATCCCCGCGTCGTGCTCAACGTGCTCGCGCACCTTGACGTCGATCTCAAGACGCTCGCCGCCGACGTGCCCGTTATCACCGATGGCGTCGTGCTCTCGTCGCTGCAGTCCGTACACGGACTGACCGTGGGCGCTCCGGTGTCGGCCCTCCAGGCTCTGGCCGACGACGATCGGATTCTGTGGATCGAACCGGCCCTGCCTCGCTTCGCCGAACTCAACGATCAGAACCGCCAGACGACCGACGTGGACATCATCCAGGATGCGCCCTACGGGCTCGATGGCGACGGCGTGGTGGTCATGGTGTACGACGGCGGCGAGGCCTATGCAGGCCACGCCGACTTCGGCGGCAGGCTCACGGTGCGGGACTCAAGCGGAACGAGCGATCACGCCACCCACGTCTCCGGCACGATCG
>CAZMPA010000208.1:0-4052 GCA_964567915.1 uncultured Isosphaeraceae bacterium
GACTATGACGTGGACGGCGTCACGTCGGTAGCGACGCTGATTCGCGTGCTGCGGGCCATCGCACCCGATGTGCAGGTCGATTCCTATATCCCGGACCGCCGCGCCGAGGGATTTGGCCTCAACCCGGATGCCATTCGGTCCTTGCGGGCGGGCGGCATCGATCTCCTGGTCACGGTCGATTGCGGCGTCTCGGCGGAGCCCTCACACGCCGTGTGCCGCGAGATCGGCTTGGATCTGATCATCACCGACCATCACCCGCTCGGCAGCCACGCGATGCCGGACGTCGTGGCAGTCGTGCACCCCGGCCTGCCCGGCAGCTCGTATCCCTGGCCCATCCTCAGCGGGTCGGCCGTGGCCTGGAAACTTGCTCGGCATCTCGTGGCGCGGTTCGAGGGCAGTGAGGACCCAAGCCCCGCCCTGAAGCGAGTGCTCATGGACACGTTGTGCCTCGCGGGCATGGGCGTCATTGCGGACGTCGTGCCGCTGGTCGGTGAGAACCGCCGCTTCGCTGCCAAGGCCCTTCGCCTCATGCGATCGTGCACAATCCCCGGCGTGGCGGCGCTGCTCCTGGAGTGCGTCAAGAAAGACGAATCGCTCGATTCGGAGACGATTGGGTTTCGGATTGGGCCGCGGATCAACGCAGCCGGCCGGATGAAGCATGCCCAGCAGGCGCTCGACTTGCTCCTGACCGACGATGACGCAGAGGCCCGCGCGGGCGCCCGGGCCCTGACCGAGATTAACACCCACCGGCAAGAACTCGTCAAGGAGACGATTGCGTCGGCGTGCACATTGGTTGAGGCCAAGGGCATGGATCAGGACGACAAGCGGATGATCGTGCTCGCTGACGATGCGTGGCACCCCGGTGGGGTTGGCATGGTGGCGGCTGGGCTGATGGATCAGAACCCCCGCCCGGCGGTGCTCTTTGGGCCGGCCGGGCACGACCAGCCAGACCTGTACCGAGGTTCCGCTCGAAGCATTGGCGAGTTTGCGGTGAGCAAGGCATTCGACGCGTGCAGCCAGTTCTTCCAGAGTCACGGCGGGCATGCTGTGGCTGCGGGGGGCTCGGTTGCGACGGACCGCATTTCCGAGGTGACCGAGGCGTTGCTCGAATACGCCGCAGCTAACCTTCCGGTCGAACACCTGACGCCGGCGGTCCGTTATGACTGCGAGGTGACACCGGCCGATCTCAAGTACGCCGAGGTCGCCGCTCTGGACGCCATCAGGCCCTATGGCAAGGGCAATCCCACTCCACAACTCCTCATTCGCGGGCTCACCATTGAGCAGGCTCGCCCGGTCGGGCGAGGAGACCACCTGCAACTCCGGTTTCGCGGTGCGCGGGGTATCTGGTTCCGCTATCCGAAGGGCACTGACGCGGATCCTGAGCGGCTGCCTCGCGGCGCCACTGTTGACGTCATTGCGGAGGTGAAGGTGGACTCCTGGAAGAGCGTCAGGTACGTGGACCTGCTGGTCAAGGACCTTCGGCGGCAATGAGCGGCTTGACGAGATCCTTGACTGTCACGATGCCGATTGGTTTGCCGGTGGTGTCCTGGACGACGCCAATCGCCGCCTGATGTGACCGAAGATCCCGCAGCGCCTCAGATGCCGGCGTGTCGGGGCTGATCACGCGGGCCTCGGTGGCGCACGAAGAGAGTTCATCCTTCGGTCGGGCCGCCAGTGTGAGGATCGACACAACCGATCGCACGCCGCCGTCCGCGTCGAGGATCGGGACCCGGGACCAGCGTGACTCGATGGCGGCGCGTCGTTCATGAGGTCCGGCATGTGCCCCGATGGCATGTACATCCCGCCACGGCACCATGGCGTCGCCAACGGTTTGGTGCCGCATGCGAAGCGCCCGGTCGAGCAGGGCGGTCTGCTTGACCGACAGAACGCCCGCGTCGACGCCCTCCTTCAGGAGATCGGACATGCGTTGCCGGGCGGTCGTGGTTTCGGGGTCGCCCCCACGGACGATGCTTGCCATGGCGCTGCCAAACCATGCGGTCAGCGGCGCGACCAGCGTCACGGTGAGCAGGACTTCGACCACGCGGAGTGGCCGCGCGAGCCGGTAGCACCAGTCGTCGCCCCGGGCACGGAAGAGATCCTTTGGCAGGACCTCCGCGAAGACGAGCAGGATGGGAACCAGCACGACGGTGTCGATGATGATGACCGCGATAGGTCCGAACCCCGAACCGTGGAGCATCGACGCAACGCTCCACGTGCCTAACTGGTTCGCGGCGTTGGTACCGATCAGGATGACGGCGAGCATCTTCTGGGGCCGATGCAACAGCCTGCCCAGAATGCGGGCGCGGACATCGCTGCGTCCGGTTCGAAGCTCAAGGCGGACACGATTGATCGAGTACAGGCCCATCTCGAGCCCCGAAAAGATGCCGCTGCCAAGGATGCCTGCCGCGGCCGCGATCGCCAGAAGAATCCAGACCGTCGGGGTCATGGCGTCGCCTCCGCCGCTGACACGATGGCCGTCTCGACGGCGCCGTCGGCGGTGTGGTGGACCTCGATGGTGATGTTGCCGATCTCAATCTGATCGCCGACCTCCGGTGTCCGGCCAATCCGGCTCGTGACAATGCCGCCGACGGTGCGGGCGCGGCCGACGTTATTGGTCGAACCTGCAAGGGCGCCGAGCAGCCGAGCCGCGGGGAAGTCTCCGGGGACAATCCATCGTCCGGGGCCGAGCGGGCGAGCCTTCGCGGGCGGTCGGGCGACGTCATCGGCGATGTCACCAATGAGTGGCTCGATGAGATCGTGCAGCGACACGACGCCCGCCGTTCCACCAAACTCATCCACCACGACCGCCGTCTGGCTGCGGCTTCGGGTGAGCGCGTCCAAGGCCCGCCCGACCGTCGTTACCTCCGGGATGTACGTTGCATCGCGGAGCAGCGGCTCAATCGCGTCGGGCTGCCGCAGCCAGTCCTTGACGTGCAGGAAGCCCGCGATGTCGTCCATGTCCTTCCCGAATACCGGGATCCGCATGAAGCCGTGCTCCTGGATGGTGGACTGAACGGCGTCCCTCGATGTGTCCAGCTTCAGCGCGACCATGCGTGTGCGGGGCGTCATGACGGCAGACACGGGCAGTTGGTCCAGCGCAATGACATCGGCAAGGAGTCGCTGTTCGGTGGCGTCAACCAGTCCGTCCGAGCCGGACGCCGAGATGAGCGAATCAAGCTCCCCGAGCGTGAGTTGGTCGATCGGCCGAGTCGGCGTGCCGAGTCGTGAGAGCGGGCGAAGGACGAATCGGTCCAGGCTCGCCGTGAGCGGTAGCAGCGAGCGATGGATTGCGAGCAGCGGTGGCCCGACCAATCTGGAGCACCTGGCTGGTCGCGCCGACGCGATCATCTTTGGCGCGACTTCACCAAAGAGCACGACGGCGAGCAGGGCTGTGATCGGGATGGCCACAGCGCCCACGCCTCCCCAAGGTTGGTGCCACGCGACAACGGATGCGAGTGCGAAGTACAACACATTCAGGACCATGTTGCCCAGAAGCAGCGTGGTGAGGACTTGCCTTGGCTTGCGGAGTAGCGTTAGCGCCGCGCAGCGATCGCCATGCGATGTGGCCAGATCGATGCGGTCACGTGCCGAGAGTCCGAAGAGGGCTGTCTCGGAGCCGCTGAAAAAGGCGCTGCCTGCCAGGAGGCACGGCAACGCCACCAGCAGCCCCGTGTCGAGCGCAGTCCAGGTCGCCGGGTTGGTTGGGTCACTCACCGCACTTGCGAGGGATCAAGCCTCGCCCTTGTCTCCGCCTTCGCCCGCGATGGAGGAACGCATGTCGGTGTCCGCGACGAGGTTCTTCATGCGGTAGTAATCCATGATTCCGAGGTTGCCACTGCGAAATGCGTCGGCCATCGCCTTGGGCACCTCGGCCTCTGCCAGAACGACCAATGCGCGATTCTTCTGTACTTCGGCCAGCTGTTCGGCTTCCTGCGCAACGGCCATTGCTCGCCGTTGCTCGGCAGTTGCCTGGTACCGCTTGGTGTCGGCTGCGGCCTGGTCGGCCGGCAGCCTCGCGCCGCTGTTATAGCCCCCATCAATGTCTGCGATGT
>CAZMPA010000209.1:0-4041 GCA_964567915.1 uncultured Isosphaeraceae bacterium
CACCACCGTGCAGCCCGCATCGCTTGAAGACGGCGCCATCCGCCACGCCGGCATCGACGCGGTCTCCGCGATCGCCCGCCTGACCGCGGCAGATTCACTGCTTCGAGACATTCAGTTGGGACGCACGATTGCCGACGACGGCCAGACCATCGTGCCGCTCGAAGGCGAGGCTCGAGACTCGCACCTCACGCAGGCGGGCCGCTTGTATGAGGCCGTGCTCGCCGAGGATGACGGAACACGCGGCAAGGCCGTGGCGACCGTCGCGGCACTCAATGGGCTGGCCGCCGTCGCCGAGTGCCGCGGCGAGGTTGAAGAAGCCGCCACCCACTATCGCAAAGCAGCGGCCCGCGCCCAGGGCTGGATGCCGGCCATCGCCGAGCAGGCAACCAACCGCGCCGACTCGGTCTCGGAACTTGCCGAAGAAGTTCAGTTCGCCCAGGCGCCGCCCCCGCCAGCGGTCCCGGCAGGTCCGCCATCGCCACCCTCTGGCTTGACCGTGCCCCCACTGGGCAGCACGCCAGCGGACTCGCCTCCACTGGGTGCCGCGCCCGCGAAGCCAGTAGCACCCGAGGCGCCGGCGGAACCCGCCGAGCCGGCCGCCGACCACCCGAAGTGACCGTGCCCGACGGACCGATCGGTCCGGGCGGCGCCGTCGATCCGGAGCAGTGCGTCACCGATGACGGGCCTGCGCACGCCAGCTTCACACTGCAGCGTGATCTCCAGAAGCGACTCGACAGATACCTCGGCGATCGCATTCCCTGGCTGAGCCGCACGTCACTCCAGCGTCTGATTGCGGAGTCCGCGGTGACAGTCAACGGCCGAAAGCCCAAGGCCTCGACCAAACTCAGGAAGGGCGACGTGGTCGACATCATGCTTCCGCCACCGCCATCGAGTGATCTCCCCGCCGAAGAGATCCCGATCGCCATCCTCTATGAAGACGACGACCTGCTGATCATCGACAAGCACGACGACATCATCGTGCACCCGGCCCGTGGCAATCAATCGGGCACACTCATCAACGGGCTCGCGTGGCACCTGCGGCAGACCGGCGGCGGAAGCCTGAGCGACGTCGGCGCAGATCCAGCTCGCCCCGGCGTGGTGCATCGTCTGGATCGCCACACGACAGGCGTGATGGTTGTGGCGAAGAACGAAACCGCGCACTGGAGGCTTGGCAAGCAGTTCGAGGAGCGAAAAACCCGCAAGCGGTATCTCGCACTCGTTCACGGTCAAGTCGAACCCGCCACAGATGTGATCGACCTCCCACTCGGCAAGCACCCCACCATCAAGCATCGCAACGCTGTGCGATGGGACAACACTGGCAAGCAAGCCGTCACGCTGTACAGAGTGCTGGAGTCGTATGGCGATTTCTCGCTTGTGGAAGTGGAGCTGCGAACGGGCCGCACCCACCAGATTCGCGTACACCTCTCACATCTTGGCTGGCCAATTGCCGGCGATGACCTGTATGGCGGCCGGCACATCGAGGTGCGGGATGTGCTTCCACCAGATCAAAGTGAGGGGGATCGCCGACGCGTACTTCTCGGGCGGCAGGCACTCCACGCCGCCATGCTTGGGTTCGTTCATCCGAGCACTCAGGTGGAGAGCGAGTTCCAGGCGATGGTCCCTTGTGACATGGCCGAACTCATCCGCCTGCTTCGGCTCCGAGGCCCCGTGGAGCGTCCAAAGACTACGGGCACCGTCCTGTCGATCGACACGCTGCTCCCGAACGATTGAACCTGGGCTGGCTCAGCGGAGTTTGGTCAGCACCAGGGCCGCCACGACCAGCACCGCGGCCACGATCCAGAACCGCACGACGACTTGTGCTTCCTGCCATCCGCCCAGATGAAAGTGATGGTGAATCGGAGCGCATCTGAAGAGCCGCTGCCCTTCGTGGTCGCGCCTGAATCGACGCGTCACCTTGAACCAGGTGGTTTGCGTGAGGCTGCTGGCCAACTCGACGTAGAAAATGCCACCAATCACCAGCAGGAGGAACTCCTGTCGAACCGAGCAGGCGATGACCGCCAGCAGTCCACCCAGGGGAAGTGAGCCCGTGTCGCCCATGAACACTGAGGCAGGCGCGCAGTTGAACCAGAGAAAGCCCAGGCACGCTCCGGCAATCGCCGCTGCGACCACCATCAGTTCCGACGCCCCCTCGATCCACGGAAAGAGCATCAAGTGCGCACGCTCCGGAGAACCCGCGATGTAGGCAAGCACCGTCAGCCCAAGTGCCGCAATCGCCACCGTCCCAGCCGCCAGCCCGTCCATGCCGTCGGTGATGTTGACGGCATTGCTGGTGCCCGCGATGAAGAACGTGATGAGCGGCACGAACAACCAGATGCCCAGAACGATGACGCCGGGCTCGAGCACCAGCGACTCGGCCTCCGGCTGATAGGTCCGCTGGAACGGCAGCACGAGCGTCCTCGCCGCCTCGTTGTCACCACCGAGCCGCCAGATGAGCAACCCGATGCCGAACTGGAAGAGCAACTTCTCCCAAGGTTTCAGTCCCTCACGTGAACCGGGGGTTCGGCTCGCGATGGTGAGCTTGAGCCAGTCGTCCATCGCCCCCACGCCGGCGAGCCAGATCAGCACGATCAGACAGAGATGCACATGGCGATTCTGCAGGTCCGCAAGCATCAGCGTTGAGAACAGAATGGCACCGACGATCAGAATCCCACCCATCGTCGGAGTGTGCCGCTTGGACCCCATGAGCGCATTCAGGTCGGCGTGCTCAAACTCAGGCGAATCGCCGATCTTTTTACGAATCAGCCAGTGGATGCAGGGCTTGCCGAACACGAGCACGAACACGAATGAGGCGATCGCCGCCATGAAGACGCGGAACTCAATCTGATACAGCACCTGAAGCAGCGAGTATCCAGCCCACTGCCCGAGCCATTCATCACCGTATTGAAGGAGGTTGTAGAGCATCCCGTTCCAGTCTCATCGGTCATCCAGCCGCCGACTCTTCGGCATCAAGCATCTCGGACACTCGTTCGAGCGCCATTCCACGAGAGCCCTTGAGAAGCACCGTCTCACCAGGGCGCACACTCTGGGCAATCCGCCGCATGCACGCATCGTCGGCAACAGGCTCGTGCACCAGACTCACATCTGACCAGCCCTCTCCCAATTCCGCAGCCAACGCCTCCATCGCCTGACCGACGAGCATGATGGAGCGCACGCTGCCCGTCTCGACCAACGCCTCCACATGCTGGGAGAGCTCCCTGTGACACGGTCGCTCGTCCGGCCCCAGTTCGAGCATGTCGCCAAGCACCAGGACCAGCGGTCCGCAAGCTACCTCCCGAACGGACTCTAGGCATGCCTGCACGGACTCCGGATTGGCGTTCCACGAATCGTCGATCACCGTGACTTCCCCAGCAGTCCGGACCTCCATCCGCTGCGGTGAGGCTGTGGCAGCGGCGAGCCCGACCTCAATGTCGTCGTCACTGCAGCCGACCGCCCTGGCAGCCAACAGCGACGCCAGCGCATTGAGGGCGCCATGCCTTCCGGGCAGGCCAACCGGCCACCGCCTGCCCTCAAACTCCATCCAGCCTGGCCCGCGGCCCGCCAGGACATGGTGAGCATCCGCTTCGACGCCGAATGTCTCGATCCCCCTGCCCTGATCCGGCAGTTGCCACTCCTGAAACCTCGCAAATCCCATCCCGCCCGGGCCGAGCGACTCGAGCAGGGCATACTTCTCCGCAGCCACTTCGGAGAGGGAGCCGAGCCCGGCGAGATGGCCGCGGCCGACGAGCGTGACGACCGCCACGTCCGGCGCCAACATCGCGGCGAGCGGCGAAATCTCCCCGCGACCGCTCGTGCCAACCTCCGCGACCAGCACGTCGTGGTGCGACCGCGCAGAGAGAAGCGTCAGAGGCACACCAAGATCGTTGTTGAATGAGCGAGGGCTGGCCGCCACGTCGCCCGAGACACCGCAGATGCGAGCGATGGTGTCTTTGGTCGTCGTCTTCCCGACCGTGCCGGTCACGGCGATCACCCGAAGCCCGGCAAGTCGCCGACGCCACGCCGCTGCGAGTCGACCGAGGGCCC
>CAZMPA010000210.1:0-813 GCA_964567915.1 uncultured Isosphaeraceae bacterium
CGGCGAGGACGCGGTCCAGTGCATATCCACCAACATTGCGGCGCAGCGTTGGGTACCGACGATCGATTTCGTCTGCAACATCCTCCACGACCGCGGCAACCTGTTCGGCGAGCGCCTGCACATGAGGGTCATCCGAGCCGCCTTGTCCAAAGTGCGCAGTGCTGCCATCAGCGAGCACGACGTCCACCCCAAGCACGTGGGCGTCGGTCATGCCCCAGTGCAGTGAATGAAGACCCGCGGAGCGATTCGCAATCATCCCGCCCAGCGTCGCATGGGTGGACGTGGATACCTCCGGCCCAAAGATCAACCCGTGGGCACCTGCCGCCCGCTGGACGTCATCCAGAACGGCCCCAGGCTGTACGTGCACGCGGCGGTGCTCGACGTCCACCTCTCCAATCGCCCTCAGGAGGGCACTCACGTCGATCACAACTGCCTCATTGACCGTCTGCCCGGAAAGAGATGTCCCACCCCCCCGAGGCAATGCGGGAAGACTGTGTTTGGCGCACCACTGCAGCGTCACTGCAACATCAGCGATGGTCGCTGGAATCACAACGCCCAGCGGCTGCACCTGATACATGCTTGCATCCGTTGCGTAGAGCATGCGGTCATGGCTTCCAAACCGAACCGAGCCCTCGATCGACTCAGTGAGCGCCGCGACCGCGGAGGGCGACACGCCGCCAGACTGACCAACAACAGGCAGATTCACTCGGCTGCCTTCGCGTCGACGGTCACTCTGGCTGCTCGGCGGTCAGTTCGCCGCTGGACAAATCGGGCGAGCCGTTCAACGGTCAGGCCCTGAAGGAGAATCGAGCC
>CAZMPA010000210.1:823-4025 GCA_964567915.1 uncultured Isosphaeraceae bacterium
GGGGTTCAGGAGGAGGATGGTTGGGACCTTCGCGTGTGATGGCAGGGAGCCACCATCACCCGACACGACAATCGTCCCTGGCAACGCGATGCACATGGCGATGGAGACGCCGCCCCGCAGGCCACACCAGGTCATCAGCGCGACTTCCTCAAGTGAGATGGTCGTCCTTCCGATCGCGCGAGCAACGGCCCACGGTATGGCAAGCGAAATGAACCTCGCGGCGAGAAGTACCGGGATAACAGCCAGACTCCACAGCACGGCGCTCCAGGACAGATCCACCGCGAGCAGTTCCAGGCCAATCATCAGGAACAGAATGGCGGTGAGCGACTGCTCGATGATCCCCCAGAACGCGCTGGCCTGCTCCCCTTCGCGCTTCCTGAGGGCTGGAGACCGCCCGATCACCAGTCCAGCAACCACGCACGTCACCGGGCATGAAACGTACAGCAGCGGTGAGATGACACCGATTGTGAGCACGACAGCAACGGTTACCAGCACGATGACTGAAACCTGCCGGGCCGTGGACACCAGTGCCATGCCAATCAGTCCGATGACGATGCCAATCACCAGCGCACCGCCCGTCTCGACGAGGAACCCAAGTCCCCAACGGCCCTCCCAGGGCGACTCGCCCGATCCAGAACTGATCGCAAGCAGCAGGAGAAACAGAATGATCGAAACGCCGTCGTTGAAGAGTGACTCGCCAGTGATGACCTCCCGAACGCGTACCGGAACCGAGGTTCGCCTGAGCAGCGAGAGGGCCGCAACAGGATCCGTCGGCGCCAAAATGGTTCCGAAGATCAGGAGGTTGAGGAACGTCGCCGGATAGCCGCCGAATTCGAGCAGGAACTGAAAGCCAAGCGCCGTGCCAACGGCCGTCAGCACGACACCGATGGTCGCCAGCCAGATGATGAACCCGATTCGCCGCGTCATGGACGCGGGCTCCAATTGGAGCGCTGCAGCGAAGAGCAGCAGACCCAGAAGGATCCCCTGACCCGATGCCCCCGAGCCATAGCCCGCTACCAGCAGCGTGTCGAAGTGCAACGCGTTCACAAGCTCGATCGCGCGAGCGTCGTCCACCCAACCAAGATGGTGCGCCCAGAGCGTGCCCCCTGCAATCAACAGGCCGGCGATCATCACCCCGATCGCGCTGGGCAGATGCAGGAAGCGATCATTCGCCCACGCAGCCACCGCCGTAAAGACGACGACGAGAGTCAGGATGGTGAACGCGTCCATGCGCCGCGCCTCGCTTCAGACTTGCGGAACCCTGGCGCCTCGGCTTCCTCCGATCAGACGCACGGACCCCAATTGGCTATGAACGCGAGGATATCGTTTGTGCCGACCTGACCGTCGCCATCGAGGTCTGACGCGCATCCTGAGCATGGCCCCCAGTTGGCGATGGCGTCAAGCAGGTCATCAGTACCGACCAGACCATCCCCATTGACGTCTCCAACGCAATCCTCCGTATCGACCGCCTCCACAGCGGCAGCGGCCGACACGATGCCCCAGCCGTAACTGGTGTCGTATCCAGCTGCTCCGCGATCGGTGCACGTGGCCGCCATGATGTCCTCAACCTCGTCAGGCGTGAGC
Organism: uncultured Isosphaeraceae bacterium; assembly: GCA_964567915.1. Taxonomy (GTDB): domain Bacteria; phylum Planctomycetota; class Phycisphaerae; order Phycisphaerales; family SM1A02; genus UBA12567. The sequence continues at coordinate 2,408 of CAZMPA010000210.1, forward strand.
GATGGGTCCATGGACAGGACCAACGCGGCAACACCAGCTGCGTAGGGCGACGCGAAACTCGTACCGTCCACGGTGGCGTAGTTGCCACCCGCAAACCCACCTGAGCCAGCCCAATCGGTCGTCAGGATGCCTTCGCCGGGTGCGCTGCAGAAGAGGCCGGAGCCATATGTGCTGAACGAGGCGAGCGAGCCGCTGCTGTTGATGGCGGAAACCGCGTTGAGCGCGGCCAGACTCGCCGGGTAGCTGATGGTGGATGAACCGTCGTTTCCGGCGGCACCGAAGTGAATGACTCCGCTCGCCCTCGCCTGCTCAAAGGCGCTGGTCACGGCTGATGACGGCGAGCCGCCACCCCAGCTGGAGTTGGTCACCCGCGCGCCGTTCTGCGACGCCCAGCCGATGCCATTGACAATCCACGCATCGGTCGTCTCGATGAATCCCAGGCAGAAGCCAAAGAAGTCGATCGCATTGAAGATACGAGTCGCCATCACGCGGCAACCCGGTGCCACGCCCGTGACACCCAGGCCGTTGTCGATCGTGGCAGATACGCAGCCGCCCACGCAGGAGCCGTGCCCGTCACACGCTGTCGTGTGGTCGCCGCCCGTGTTCTCATCGGTGAAATCGTTGCCCGCAACCTGGCTGATGTCGGGGTGGTCCTGGTCAATACCGTCATCGAGAATCGAGACGATGATCGACGCGTCCCCGAACGTGGTATCCCAGCAGTCCGGGGCATCCATGTCCATGTCGTTGGATTGATTCAACGCCCACTGGCTCGAATAGTCTGGATCATTCGGCGTGTAGAAATGCCTCGCCCACCAGATGGCATTGGGCTGTGCCCACTCAACTGCATCAAGGGCCGCGACCCGCTCGACGATCGCCAGCACCTCGAATGCGGAACTGGCCTCGATGCCAATTCGCAGCACGCCGGGCATGCCGCCAAGATTGTGATCGAGTACCGACGCGTCGGGGAGTTCATGTCCCGGTTTGACCTGCACGATCAGTTCGTCGGTTGGAATCCATGGAAGCAACGCTGTGCCTCCAAGAAAGACCGGCGACGCGTACACCCCCGGCGTCGCGGCGATGCTTCGAACCAGACCCTCGATCGCGTCCATGGAGCCGCCGCCCCGAACCGGAATGTACTGCCACCCCGATACACCACTCGCCTCGGCGCGATCCACCGCGAGCGCCGCTTCGACATCGGGCGACAGCGTGCCGCCGCCATCAGCCAGACCCCGCACGGCAACCCAACCCGGATCGACGGCCATGGGCAGGGCCGCATCGAAATAGGTCGCTGACCAGGGCGATGCGATGGCATTGAATGCCGGGGTGTCAGCGGGGGTATCAACGGGGGTATCAACAGGAACGTGCGACAGGAGTGTGGCTGCGGCGAGCAGGCTGGGCGTCAGCATTGGGGGGATCTCCGAATAGGTGAGGGTCCACCCTACCGCAGCCACGCACATTCCCCAAGCCCCAACCGGTTTGGCAGCACGTCTGGGGCCCTATAGACGAGCGGTGGCTCGAAGTGGGGGTGAAGCAGGTGGCGTGGAGCCGCCGCTCCGGCAGGAACGCCGTTCTGAAAAGAGCAGCGGGGGCGCGCGGCCCCCCCCCCGCACCCCCGCGG
>CAZMPA010000211.1:0-2146 GCA_964567915.1 uncultured Isosphaeraceae bacterium
ATGTATTGTATATAAAAGAGGACCCGTGACTCAAATTAGCCGAATGGGGTTGGGGGGCGGGGGTTCAGGAGGCTCTGGCAGCAGTGGAACTCGCCCAATACGACGACCATCGCCGCGACCGCCTGGCCCGCCGCCGCCGCCGCTACAGCACGTGGCGGGCCATTTCGCTCATCGCCGTCTACGTGCTGGCAGCCATCCACATCGCCCATTGGCGGATCGCGGGCACGACGCTGGCACCTCTGGAACTCAACGAGGTCATGGTCACGCTCGAGGTCGGCATCATCACCGCGGGCTTTGTGTTCATGGCGCTCATCGTGCTCTCCTCCGCAGTCTTTGGACGGTTCTTCTGCTCGTGGGCCTGCCACATTCTCGCCTTGCAGGACCTGTGCGCCTGGATGCTCAAGAAACTCCATATCCGCGCCAAGCCTGTCCGCTCACGCGTCCTTCTCCTGGTCGCCCCGATCGCCATGCTCTACATGTTTGTATGGCCCGCCTTGAGCACCGTCTTCGACGGCCGCCCGTTTCCCACGTTGCGGCTCGCCGACGACGCGGGCGGGTGGGGATCGTTTGTGACCGACGACTTCTGGCGCAATCTGCCCGGGCTTGGCGGCGCCCTGCTGACGTTTGCTGTGTGCGGGTTTGTGATCATCTACATCCTCGGCACGCGGTCCTTCTGCCAGTATGTCTGCCCCTATGGCGCCGCCTTCGGGCTGATGGATCGCGTTGCGCCCGGACGGATCAAGGTCAACCGGGATCGATGCACCGCGTGCGGTGTTTGTACCGGTGTGTGCGAGTCCCATGTCCGCGTCCACGAGGAGATCGCCCAACATGGCAGTGTGGTCGATTCAGGCTGCCTCAAGGATCTCGACTGTGTCGCAGCCTGCCCCGAGGGTGCCCTGTCGTTTGGATGGACTCGCCCATCACTGCTGCGCTCGTTGAAACCCGCCCGGCGCAACGTGCCGTATGACTTCAATTGGCTCGAAGACGTCCTCATGGCGTTCGTCTTCATTGCGAGCCTCCTGACCTTTCGAGGTCTGTACGGACGCTTGCCGTTCCTTCTCTCGCTGGCGATCGCGGGCATCCTGGCGTACTTCGCCGTCCTGTCGCTGCGGCTTCTTCATGTGGGCAATCTGCGTTTCAACGCCTTTCAACTCAAACGCAAGGGGGTGTGGACCAGCGCGGGCGCGGGGTTCGGTGTGTTGATGCTCGGTGTCTGGCTGTTCGTCGCGCATTCCGTGGCCATTCGGTACAACGAGTGGGCGGGTGTCCGGCGGCTAGAGCAGGCGAAGCTCGCTGCGATGGATGATGCGCACGCGTCTTCTGCCCAACTCAAGGCGGCAATCGGGCATCTGGAGTTTGTCGAGCGATGGGGACTCATGCTCGACCCACTGCACTACTCCCGGAAGGGCTGGGCAGCATGGGCTGCAGGCGATGGCGACAAGGCCCGCCGCGCATGGCGAAGGGCCATCGAAGCGTCACCATCTGACCACCAGTCACGCCTCAATCTTGCTGCGGCCATGTTGCAGGCCGGTCGGCCAGATCCCGCGGTGCGGTTGTTGCAGCGAGTCACCGAGGCCCATCCGCGGTCCAGCAAGGACGCCACGCGGTACGCGTGGTATCGCGCCTCGGCGTGGGATATGCTCGCTGCGATCTCCGAGGCTCGGGGGGACGCGGCGAGCGCCGCAATAGCTGCCCAAGCGGCTGCGGCTGAACGGCCGACGGGTCTCGACCGGTCGCCGGCAGAATCACCCTGAACAGGCGCTGCGGCGCTCTGGCAAGCGTGCGACAATGTCGGCAGCAATGAATGACCGCAAGGCCGACCGAACGATGGCTGCCACCGCAGCATGGAGCATGCTGATCGTGGGCGTGACCGCACTCATCCTGTGGCTCATGGGCCGGCCGTTCATCTGCACTTGCGGGACCGTTGAGTTATGGCATGGTGAGCTCAACACGGCCGAGGATTCGCAGCAACTGCTCGACTGGTACTCATTCACACACGTCGTCCATGGCGTGCTCTTCTATTGGGCGCTGTGGCTTCTGGCAAAATGGTTCGGGTGGCTGAAGCCAATTCGAGTCCGGTTCCTTGCGGCCATGCTTGCCGAGTCGCTCTGGGCGGAACAGAAGGCGAGCAACATCGACGTCCTGG
>CAZMPA010000211.1:2156-3989 GCA_964567915.1 uncultured Isosphaeraceae bacterium
CGAGTCGCTCTGGGAATTGATCGAAAACACGCCGCTCATTATCGAACGCTATCGAGAGGCGACGATCGCGTTGGGCTACATGGGCGACTCTGTCATCAACTCGGTGTCCGACATCATCTGCATGGCGATCGGCTTTGCGTTGGCGATGCGACTGCCAGTCTGGGTGACCGTGGCCGTGGTCGTTGCGATGGAGGTTGCGCTGCTTCTGGTCATTCGCGACAATCTCGCGCTCAACATCCTGATGCTGCTCTTCCCGAGCGAAGCCATTCGCTCCTGGCAGGCCGGGTAGACTGCTTTGCAGTTTGGGAAGTGTGATCGAATCGAGATCAGAGAGGGAGGTCTCCAGTGCGGTATACAGGCCGACTCGTCGTAGTTGGAGCTCTTGTTTCGGGATGCAGCCATGCAGTTGCCGGCCCTGGCTTCGCAACTCCAGTGGCGGAACGCGGTCCCGCCATCCCACACCTTGTGACGGCGGACATACAGGCCGGCATCGAGAAGCACATTTCCGATCAGACACGCAAGGGAGGCGGCTGGTTCACACTTCCGTTCGGTGAGCGGGAGCTCCGTCTCAAGCTTGTTCGTGTACACACCGAGTACCTCGCCAACCTCGGCCCTCGACGCCATTTCGCCTGTGTGGATCTCGCAAGCAGCGACGGCAACGTCTACGACGTGGACTTCTTCCTTGAGGGCGACCCGGGCGACATGACCGTCACCGAGACCACCGTGCACAAGCTCAATGGTCGGCCGTACTACGTCTGGAAGCAGAACCCCGACAAGACATGGGTCCGCGCCGAGGTGGATGAAGCGACGCCCGATCTCATGGGCATCGTTGAGGGCGAGGATCGATTCGAGTTCATCTACACGGCCACAGTGCCAACGCTCCACGCGCCCGCCCGCATGTGGATTCCGATTCCCGAGTCAGACCGCTTCCAGAAGGTCGCCGCGACCCGTCTCGACGTCCCAGGTGTGCAGCGTATGTTGACCGACGAGCGATACGGGAATCAGGTCCTCATGCTCGAGCTCGGCCCAGAGCACAGCGGCGAAACGATCGACCTTCGGTTCGACGTGCACCGCCTTGAGAAGGGCGTGTACGACGAGGCAGATGTGGACCCGCGAGCCTTTCTCGCAGCCGAGCGGCTGGTCCCAGACTCGGCGCAGTTTCAGCAGATTGCGATGGATGTGGTCAAAGGGAAGGATCAGAACGATCTTGTCCGCGCTCGCGCCATCTATGACCACACGATCGATCACATGCGGTACATGAAGTTCGGCGAAGCGTACGGCAAAGGCAACGCGGTCTCCGCCTGCGACTCGGCCTTTGGAAACTGCACCGACTTTCATGCGTACTTCATTGCCGTAGCGAGGGCTGCGGACATTCCCGCGCGGTTCGCGATTGGCGCCGCCGTGCCCTCGAACCGGGACGAGGGCGGCATGAGCGGATATCACTGCTGGGCGGAGTTTTTCGCAGACGGAAAGTGGTGGCCCGTTGACATCAGCGAAGCTGATAAGTTCACGCCGCTGTCGACGTACTACTTCGGACACCATCCCGCCAACCGCATTGAACTCAGTCGCGGCCGCGACCTGAAGGTCGAGCCCGGCCCCGAGAGCGGCCCCATCAACTTCCTCGCGTATCCGGTGCTGGAAGTCGCCGGCCAGCCCGTCCCGGTCAAGCCCCGGTTCGGGTTCAGGCGGGTGGAGGGATAGACCGTCTGGGCCGGCAGGGGGTACGAAGAGGCCGACGATCTCGCCCGTGGGCCGCTCATTTCCCCGAAAAGGTGGTGGCGCAGGCCGGATTAGGCCCGTATGGAGCAAGCGACGGAGGTGGCGCCATGCGGG
>CAZMPA010000212.1:0-3969 GCA_964567915.1 uncultured Isosphaeraceae bacterium
AGCGCGTCTGACTGGGGGTCAGAAGGTCGGAGGTTCGAATCCTCTCAGCCCGATTTGCCCCGCCTTTGGCGGGGCAAGTCAGAGCGTAGCGAGGAGGCTTGGCGGAGGGCTTCAGTCCGCCTGCACGCTCGCGGCATCTTTCGCGGCTCGCCGGTCCCGCACCCACATGTCCACCATCACCAGGCCCATGCCCGTCAGGAGCATGACGTCCGCGATGTTGAAGACCCACGGCCAGATCTCGGCCGCGCCGCCGGGCCATGTGAGGCCCAGCGGGAGCTCCCATCCAGGCAGCATGTGCAGGAAGTCCCGCACTCTGCCCAGAAGCAGTCGGTCCCAGAGGGTTCCCAGTGCGCCAGCCAGAATCAAGCCGATGCCGATGTGCAGCACCCGCTGCTTTGCCTCGGTCCGCCAGCCGAAGAGCCAGACCGCAACGCCTACCGCGATCACGCTGAAACCGATGAAAAACCACCGTTGATGCGCGCCGATGCCAAACACGGCGCCGCTGTTGAGGACGAGTTGGAAATCGAGCAGGTCGCCCGGAATCGCGTGCACGCCCTCGTGCGGTGGAATGGGGGCGTATGCCGGATCGGTGAGTGCTGCGTCTCGGTCTACGTGCACCGGCTTCGGGGCGACCGAAGCGAACGCCCATCGCTTACTTCCGAGGTCGATCGCCAATCCGACCAGCACCACGGCCACCAAGAGCAACCACGAGGCCCCGGAACGCGATGCCAATCTCTGCGTTCTGGACTCAGAACGCGCGGTCCTCGACGGACTCACCGGCGTCGCCCGGTGCGTTCCTGCTCGCGGGCGGTGTCGATCGTCATTCTGGCCCAGGGCTTGGCGCGAAGCCTCGCCTTGCGAATGGGTTTGCCACTCTCTTCACAGATGCCGTAGTCACCGTCGGCAATCCGCTTGAGCGCCGCGTCGATCTCGATGATCCGTTCGCGTTCGGAGGCGGAAATGCCCAGCATGAGATCTTGTTCGTACGCGTCGGAGCCGACATCAGCCATGTGAATCGGCATGGCCGATGTTTCGCCCGAATTGGTGCGAAGCGCTTCGGTCTCCATGGAGTCCAGTGCCGACAGGACCTCGCGTCGTTTCTGCAGAAGGAGCTTGCGGAATTCCTTGAGGTCGTCGGCCGTCAGCCGAGACTTTGCTGGCTTCTTGGGGCGAGCGGCTGCCTTGGAGGCGGACTTGGGCGCGGCCTTCTTTTTGGTCGAGGCCGCTGTCGGGTCGACGGCGATGCGCCGAACGCGGCGACCGTTGACAACGACGTAGCCGTCTCGGTCGGCCTCATTGGACAGGGCCGCCTCCATCACCGTGCGGCGAGTGCGTCGCCGCGGAGCGGGCGTTCCGGATGCCTCGCCGGCCTTCCCCTTCTTGGATGATGCCTTCTTGGATACGGCCTTTTTGGAAGCCGACTTCTTGGTGGTCGCCTTCTTCGAAGTGGTCTTCCTGGTTGGGGCCTTCTTCTTGCTCGGCGCCTTCCTGGACGTCGCCTTCTTCGCTACAGCCTTCTTGCGAGTGGAGACCTTCTTCTTCGATACGGTCTTCTTCTTGCTCGCCGCCTTCTTTCGGGCGGGTGCTTTCCGGGTTGTCTTCTTCGCCACGTGATCAGATCCTGTCAGGGGCTGCTTGCCCGGCCCGTGGGGGGCCCCGGAGTGGGCAGGTGTCGCCTTGAAGTTGTTGCTACATAGGCACTTGGATGTCGCCCATGTCAGGGGCCGGTCCGCCGCTGGGTGGGCCGAATCAGGGGAGGATACGGCACCCACTCGGGGCGGTCAACGCCTTGTCAAGTGGCGGCCGCTGAAGGGTCACTCAGGCGTCCCATGCGGCGAAACCGCTCGTATCGGTGCTCAACGAGCGTGCGTGGGTTGAGCCGTGTGACTTCGGTGAGTCGATCGACCAGATGCCGCTCCAATCGTTCGGCGGCAGCGACCGGGTCGCGGTGGGCACCACCGAGGGGCTCGTCGATGACCGCGTCGATAATGCCGTTCTTGAGATTGTTCCGGGCAGTCAGTGCCAGGGCGTTGGCGGCCGCAGCATTGGTTTCCTCGTTGGCTTCCTTCCACAGAATGGCCGCGCACCCCTCCGGGCTGATGACGGAGTACCAGGCGTACTCAAGCATGTCGACCCGGTCTGCAACCGCAATGCCAAGCGCCCCTCCGGAGCCGCCTTCGCCGATGACGACCGAAATGATCGGCGTGGCCAGCCGGCTCATGTCCCGCATGTTCACCGCAATCGCCTCCGCCTGGCCGCGTTCCTCGGGTCCCATGCCGGGGTAAGCGCCGGGCGTATCCACCAGCGTGACGATCGGAAGACCGAACTTCTCGGCGAGTTTCATCTTTGCCAGCGCCTTGCGATAGCCCTCCGGGTGGGCGCATCCGAAGTTGCACAGGATGCGTTCCTCGGTTGTGCGTCCTTTCTGGTGCCCGACCACCATGACCTTGAACGGCCCGATGCGGCCGAGCCCTGTGATGATGGCGGGGTCGTCACCGAAGCGGCGGTCGCCGTGGAGTTCCCGGAAGTCCCGGCAGATCCGATTGATGTAATCGGCGGTCTGGGGCCGCTGCGGATGCCGCGCCACCTTGACGACGTCTACGGGCGGCAGCCCCGCGTAGATCTTCTTGAACAGTTCTTCCCGGCTCGCCTGCAGAGAGGCGATTTCATCAGCGAGCGTATCGGCGTCCTCCCGTCCCTCGAGGGCGGCGATCTGCGCGTCGAGATCCTGAATGGGCTTCTCAAACGGCAGCGGGGCTGGTTCGGTCGGCGCGGCCATGATGCGTGGAATGGTATCGGGGCGGGCTCGCGAGCGTATCCTTCGCACCATGCATGGTGACATCGGCTTTCTGGGCGTCGGACACATGGGCATGGCGGTGCTGAAGGGCGTGCTCGCCGCCAGGTTGGTGCCCGCGGACACTGTGCTTGCGGTAGATCATCGGGCGGCGCACCGCGATCACGCGGCTGCCTTGGGGTGTCGCGTGTCGGCCGAGGCGGCGGACCTTCGGGACCTGCCGGTCGTCATGCTCTGCACGCGGCCTCAGGACTTTGCGGCTGCAGCCCAGGCATTGCGTGGCGACGCCGATCGGCTCGCAATCTCCGTGATGGCGGGAGTTGAGTCGGCTCAGATCGGCGAGTTGTGCGGGCCCGGAACGCGTGTGGTTCGGGCCATGCCCAATGCCCCCGCCGCCATTGGCGCGGGCATGACCGCTGTCGCTGCAGGCCGCGGCGCCGGACCGGAGGACGTGGCGCTCGCGACGCGGTTGTTCTCGGGCGTGGGCCGCGTTGTGGAGGTGCCGGAGCCGGCCATGCATGCGGTCACTGCGGTGTCTGGGTCGGGTCCCGCGTGGTTCTACCTGCTTGCCGAAGCGATTCGCGAAGAGGGCCTCACGCTCGGTTTGGACCCAGGCGTCGTTGACACCCTGATTCGTGGCACGATTGACGGCGCGGCGGCCATGATGCGAGCAGATGCCCGCACGCCCGCCGAACTCCGCGCCGCCGTCACAACGCCAGGTGGAACCACGGAGGCGGGGCTGGCGGCCATGCAGGAAGCCGGGTTCATCGAGGCGGCCCGCGCAGGCGTTCGAGCTGCGTGTCGCCGCGGTGAGACGCTGGCCAAAGGCTGACGCCTCTCTTAGAAGTCGCGGCGTCTGAAGATGATGAGCGCCACGATGAGCACGACGGCCTCAAAGATGAGTGACTTGAGGATGATCGACCACGCCGGGATCTTCTCCTCTTCCTCAAGGTGCCGTATCTGTGCTTCTTCTTCCTCGCTCAATTCGCGTGGAGGCTCGTCGTCATCGTGGAAGGCGGCGCCGGACATCAGGTCCATGAGCGTCGCGTCAGTGTTGCGCTCCAGCGCACGATGCAGCAGGCCCAGCGTCCTGGCCGTTTCGGGAAGTACGGCGCGGATGCCGCTGACCATGGCCGCCCAGGGCGCCAATTGCCCCTCAGCTTTGCGGGCTCGCG
>CAZMPA010000213.1:0-3913 GCA_964567915.1 uncultured Isosphaeraceae bacterium
CCCGAGGCATATCGCAGGTTCCAACGTCCTTCATCGCCTCTGGACGCCAAGACATCCACCGTGTGCCCTTTGGTAGCTTTCTCGTGCCATCCCGACCCCGACACCGAGCCTGGACCGAAATCCAGAACACTGCGCCGAATGCGGCATGACCGAAGTACCAGTCCTGACGGACTGTGCTACCGAGCCTCAACTTTGTCTCGACATTCTCTTGGTGATGGCCGACCCACATGATGCGTCCCGCCGCGATGGAAGAACCCGTCGCGATGGTCCGGTCGATCACACCCGCAGGGGTGCTCCCGACTTCCGCTGGCGTGGGGTGTTCAGATCCACACCTGACGGAACGTGGCTGGCATACGCCGGGGAGGTGCATGCCTGTCGGCCAATCGATCACTCATGACTTGTCAAAGAGCAGGTCCAGAACCAACGCCGCGTGGCCTTCAAACCGGCCGACACGGCGCGAGCCCGACAGGATACACAGACCAAGACGGCTGTCAAGGTCGCCTACCGGGGCAAATCTCCGTTTTCAGGCGTCTTCGTCCTGATCCTCGTCGGTCTCGTCCAACTCCGGCTTGACCTGCTTGCGGTCTGCGCGTGGCGTTCGAATCTGAGCCAGACCTTCCCCGCCAATCGCCCCCAAGAGGACCATGCCGCCCTTCCCAGAGTCCGCCTCCAGCGGCGTCGCGGAGGGGTCGGGAATGATGTCTATGATGTACCAGCCGGTCGTAAAGTCCAGTTGCTCCTCGCCTTCCGACGCCCCCGCTCGCGGCTTGCCGCCAATCACATCGCCGGGCTGCGCGGTTTGCCGGGAGAGGTGCCAGGTACCGCCCCTGAATCTGAAGACGTCGATCATCGCAACCCCAAGCCCCATGACGCCTGCCTGCCCGCGGCCCTGCCCCGCCGCCGTAGCCCGGTCGACAAAGGCCAGAATGGGCGGCCGCACCGTCACCGGCGTTGACCAGTCTCCCGGAAGAGACGCCAGCGCCACGTCGGTCGTCAGTTCACGCTGGGCCTCTGGGAGGCTCAGCGACCGCGCGAAGAGTGGGTTGTAGACCTCCACAGAGATCCGGTAGTCGTATGTCTTGCCCGGCTCGACTTCCAGATCATGCGCCCAGACCCAGAGCGTGCCCTCCATCGCAAACGCATGGCCGCTTCCGGCCTCCGGCTCAAACGCCTCGATTTGCTCATCCGTCCAGCCCAGCCGTTTGGCCAACTTCTTGATGTCGATATCTGCCCGGCGGATCTTGGACTCAAGTCGCTTGATCTTTCGTTCACGATCATCCTCACCGCCGTCACCGCCCCCACCAGGTGCGCCACCACCAGGGCCGCCCATTCCACCACCACCGGGGCCGCCCATGCCGCCGCCACCAGGTCCGCCGAAGCCGCCGCCCCCAATCGGCGGGCCGCCGCCACCGCCCCCGATTGGATCATCGTCGCCGCCGCCGCCAAGGCCGGCCAAGTCTTCCTTGTACCCCCGCCGGGCCACGATGAGACGCTTCAACTTGTCCTCAGGGTCTTCTTCTCCGCCTCGCTCGTATCGGCCGTAGGCCTCCGCCGGATCCTCCCACCGCGCCGCTGTGGTCCCAAGAAACTCGGGATTCACGACGAGTTGCTGGGTCACATCAGACCGGAGTTCGTCCAGCATGGCATCACGGTCCCCAGCCGACACATCTCCCTCAATCCGCTCCCGGAACGACACTTGCCCCGGCAGGAGTTTCACGGGTTCGGGGTCGGACATCGTCCCGTCCGCATGGACTTCTCTCCGCTCGACACGCACGTCGAGCACATCGATGCGTCCGTCGTACCATCGCTCACTGAGCGCACGCTCACCGGCGGGTCCCTCCTTGGCAAACCGCTGAAGCGCCTCGTCCAGATCAAACTCCGCCGCAATCGTCAACCACGTGACGTCATGGGGCGCTTCGTCAAAGCGGGCGGCCAACGCTGGATCATTGCTCACAACGGCAGGCGCCAGCGTGTCGTTGGTCTGATACACAAAGGCCTGCGAAGGCGTCGGCACCGACGGAGTGTTGACCGCCGTCGCGCCCACAGTCGCATCGCCGCCTTCCGCATCGACCCCGCCCCGGGGCCCGCCGGAGAATGCCACAGCCGACTGTGGTCCGACCCGCGCCCCAGAAGCCTCCTTGTAGCGATCAAGCAGACCAGATGTCTCTGGAGGCGTCAGCCCCTGGTTCCCCTCGACGAGGACGGCCTTCTGCAACGCCTCCGCACGCTCACTGAGCTCGGCATTGACATCAGCCGCGCTCACCGCCTGGCCGCCGCGGCCGATCTCGCCGGCATTGGGGTCGCCGACGAATTGGACGCTGAGGTAGACAGCGAAGACGACGAGTGTGATGCCGAGCACCACAAACTCGATGTACTGTTCAATCAAACGCAGGATGGTGTTCTTCATCGTGTATCCGAATTCGTTTCACGCGGTCAATACGGCTCGTGTTGGTCGCCGCCCTCTCGGGCAGCCATACCGATTCTGGTTCTTGCTTCGTCGGGCATCAACTCACCAGTCCAGTCCCTGAGCCAAAGCGTCTCAAGTGTGACGACCAATCGCGACACCGGCGCTTCGCCGAAGTACTCGCCGTTTTTCAAAGCGGCAAATGCATCGACCTGAGAAAGCTCCACGTCGAGCACCGACATGACCGGCGCGCGGGTGAACCCGGCCAGCACCTCATCAATGCGCTCGGTCGCCACCACCATGTCGAGATCCACGAGCACGACGTCAAACGCATCATTCGTCACGCGGCCGGTGATCGACTTGCTGAAATCTCTCGTGCCGGCGCCAGGCAGTCCGCCCCCCTCCGGAGCCCCACGGCCACTGGAACCACCTTCGGAGAAGGACCGGTCGGCGGCTGCAGGCGTCGCCATTTTCAGCAGCCCCCGCACATCCAGTTGATCGACCGCGTGGATGGCAGCGCGTGGTTCTGGCTCGGTTCCATTGATCTCTGCCACGGCCTCCGTGACCCGATCCAAAACCCACAGTCGCCATTCCCAGCCGAACATTTCGTCCAGCGTGGGCTTCTGGGTTCGGGAGTACTCGGGTGGGCCAAGTGTGTCCAGAGACAGGTAAACGCCAATGTCGCTGGCGCGATCGCGGCAGATGGCTCGCCGCTGGCCCACCAGGTACTCCTTGAGCGAGTCCTGCTCGACCTTCGTCAGCGTGTCGCCCGGCGACTTTCTGAACTGCCGGTCGATGTAATCAGCACGCTTGGCGGACAACTCGTCACTGAGTTCGTCTGTTGAGGGTGCCGCCCCGGCATGCACGCGGCCCAGGAGGCCTTCGTACCCCGCCATAATCTTGCGGTGGAGTTCCGGAGGCAGCACCTGCAAGTCCCGCTCGCGGTCCTTCGGCATCGGGAAGAGCCCGCCCATCAGCACATCGGCACCGGCTCTGTTCCGGTCCTGAACAAGCGAGATGACGCCCTCGGACTCGAACTTGCGGGCGTCTGCCGCCTTCTTGTATTCAGCGATCAAGTCATCGGTGATCACGATCTGATGGGATTCTGAAGAGCCCGGCCACTTGAACTGCGCCTGTTTCTCAAGCGCGTCCACCTTGCGAAGCCGCGACTTCACCTCCTTGGCGACCTCCTCATTCATGCCCCCCGAGACGATGGGTGCGGCCACCAGCACGCCGACAATCACGACCGAACAGATCACGATCACGAGATTCGCCTTGATCCATTGCAGCACCGTCTGTGCATTCATGAACGCACCTCGCCAGCGTTCGAAGCCGGGGCCGCTGCCACAGCCGGAGCGGGATCGATCAGTTCCACCTCAAAGAAGATTGGCAGTGTGTACACCTTGGTTCCTTCCGGATATCGCTGCGGCGCGTCCGGCAATGGCGCCATGTCCCCGGCCTTGCCGCCGCCACCTCGGCCGCCGCCGCCTCAGCCACCACCACCCCGTC
>CAZMPA010000214.1:0-3868 GCA_964567915.1 uncultured Isosphaeraceae bacterium
TGCCGAAGCCGCCGCCTTTGTTCCAGGACCAGTCGGCGTAGGCACTCTTTCGCTCGTCAGGGATCGCGAATGCATGCGTTGATGTGCGAATGCCCGTGAGCGGTTTGCCGGACGCGATGTAGTCGTCGACGTGTTTCATGTCCTCATCGGGCAGGTCGCGGAAGCGCCACTGCATGATGCAGAGGTCGGCGTCCTTGAGCAGATGCAGGCCGGGAATGTGGCGGCGGTTGTCCGGGTCGATCTCGCCAGTGTCGGGATTCTGGCTCAGCAGCACGATCGTCTCGAAGCCGGCACGCGCAAACATCCGGGCGAGCATCGGAAGGCCTTCCTCGGATCGGTACTCCTCGTCGCCGGCGAGGAAGACGACCCGTTGAGGCCTGGCGCTCCCGTCCGGGTTCGCTGCCCCACTGGAGGGTGTGTAGTGCAGCCATTGTTGCGGTGCGGCGCCTGGGATGACCGATGTCAGAGACGTCGATGCGACCAGCAGCAGGAGAGGGGCTTCATACATCATGGACGCAGTCTACGACTGCGGGCGGGATCCATCGATCTGGTGGCTTCTCCCGCAAATCGCGAGTACGCTTGGTGGATTCATGCAGCCTGCGGGCGAGGAGATGCGGCAATGACCCTTCGGATGATGGTGGCCCTGATGGTGGTTCTCATGGTGTCAATGACCGCCCGGGCGGGCTTGGTCTGCCCGACTGTGACGACGGTTGAGCGGGGCGAGCATGGGGGCGTACGCCACGGCAGGGCTCTTGCATTGGACTGGAATGTGGCTGTCACGGGCGATTACAGCTTTGATAGTTACAGGGGCTGCGCCTACATTTCCCGATTCCTCGGAGGGGAGTGGGAAGACACGGTCGTGGTCGAGGGGCTCGGCGCCGCTGAGGAGTTTGGGGTGGGTGTGGCGACGTCCGAGTACTACGTCCTTGTTGGAGTTGGCAACACGCCAGATGGGCTTGGAGCGGTCGATGTGTTTACGCTCGACGGGGGTACGTGGGAGCGGGTGAGTTCCATTCCGCCGCCCACCGGGTGGGCCCTTCAGCCCTGGGTGATGGCCATGAGCGGGGGCTGGGTTGCAATCGCGGCCCAGGAGGAGGCAACCGGGTATGGCGGCGTTGCGCTCTATCTCAGGTCCGGCGACACGTTTTCGCATGAAGAGACGATCGAGAGCGGTGGCGTGACCGGTGCCCGGATCGACCTGAGCGGCTCGACACTGGTGATCGGGTGGCCTGGGCTCGAAGTGGTTGTTGATGATGAGAGCGGAGCCGTGGAAATGTATCGGTTCATCTCAGGAGGCGAAGGAGGCTGGCAGTGGCAGTGGGGTATCTGGGGGGCGACGGGTACAAACACAGGGGCGTACGTCGCAACCGACGGAAGAGATGCGGTGTGTTCAACCGGCGGCTTCTATGAGAGCATGGAGGGTGACCAGTCACGGCTGATGTTTCTTCCCCAGAACGGGAATGTGTACTACAGCACTTGGTTTGACTGCGGTGTCATGAGCCAGATCACGGATCTCGGATTCAATGACGGTGTCGTAGCGGCGAGTATCTGGGTGGCTGGCGGAGTGAACAGCACGGTGCTCCTTGACGCAAACACTGCAGCGAAGTTGCCCTTCACGGACTCCGAAGACACGGCGGGGCGGCGGTATCAGGTAGCCATTGACGATGGATCCGTGCTGTACGACTACAACACGCTGCCCAACGATGACCTTGGCCGGGAAGTTCGATTCGGACCGGTACACGATTGTGACGGCAATGGGCTGATGGATGCGTGTGACGTTGGTGGCACCAACTCAGATCTCGATGGAGATGGGCGATTCGACTGGTGTGTCTGTCCGGGAAACATCAACCCGCACGTGGACTCTGTCATCGATGACGCAGACCTGTTCGGTGTGCTGTATCTCTATTGGGGCGACGCGACCGGCTATGGCGACTGCGACGGTGATAGCCTGTGCGGCGTCCGGGACCTCCTGATCATTCTGGAGAACTGGGGGTCGTGCTCGTAGCTTCGGGCTCTGGCTGGGGTTTGCTTCGCACGCACCGGAACCCGACGTGCGGGAACGAACTGTCGGGCGTGCTGGTCGCCCGGGCACTCGGCCGGTACGCACCGCAGTAGGAGTCGTGGCAGAGAAACGACCCGCCTTTCTGCACACGCTCGTGCTCGCCGTGCCGATCGGCGGTCCACTCCCACACATTGCCGCTCATGTCATGGAGGCCGAGTTCGTTGGGAGGAAACGACCCGACCGGTGCTGCCGCGGCATGGCCGTCGCCCGCGGTGTTGCCATGCGGAAACGGTCCCTGCCAGATGTTGGCCATGTGCGTGCCGTCGGGCCGCTTCTCGTTGCCCCATGCGAACATCTCGCCGTCGTGGCCGAATCGCGCGGCGCGTTCCCATTCGTCCTCGGTCGGTAATCGTTTGCCGGCCCACGTTGCATACGCCGTGGCGTCATCCCAGGACACATGCGCGACGGGGTGATCACATCGTCCCTCGATAGTGCTGCCGGGGCCCTCAGGGTGTCGCCAGTTGGCGCCGGGCGTCCACGTCCACCACCCACGGAAGTCGCGCAGATCTGGAGGTGAATCTGGTGGGGTGAACACGGCCGAGCCGGGCTGCAGGTCCGAGTCGGGTGGCTTCGGCGTTCCTGGAGGAAGCTGCGCTGCGAGGACCGCCCAGTCGACGGGACGCTCGGCGGTCGTGACGTAGCCGGTGGCCTCGACGAACACCGCAAACTGATCGTTGGTGATTTCCGTTTCGTCGATCCAGAAGCCGGGGAGCGTGACACGCTTGGCATCGCGCTGCATCGGCATCGTGCGAGGCGAGGCGCCGATCGTCACGTCACCCGGCGGAACCCAGACCATGCCCGTCGGGTCGCCGCAGAGCGAAGCGAGCAGCACGGCGGCCCGAATCATCGCCCGACGGCTTCCGCCTCGGCTTGCGCGGCGAGGTGCTGGATTTCCGCCGAGGGCGGTGCAAACCAGCTCTTGATCTCGCTCTTCATGTAGTTGGCCGCCATGTGCGCGGTAACGGCGGGCGGAATCATGAGCGCGTCGGGGTCGACGTGGCAGTCGACAACGACCGGGCCGTCATGGGCAAGCGCTTTCTGGACGGCGGGCATCAGTTCGCTGTACTCACCGACCGAGATTCCGGTGCAGTGGCACGCTTCGGCGAGTTTGGCGTAGTCCGGGTTGAGGAACCGCGTGCCCGAGGCGACGTTGCCGTCGTGGCTGGCTTCTTCAAACTCGATGAACTTGTAGCACCCGTTGTTGAGAATGAAGCACTTGATGGGCCGTTCGTACATCGCCGCCGTGACGATGTCCTGGATTGACATCTGAAAGCCGCCATCGCCACCGATCATGATGACCTGCCGGTCCGGCGCCGCGAACGAGGCGCCGATCGCCTGCGGCATGCCGCCGCCAAGTGTGGCGAGATTGGCACTCCAGATGAAGCGTTGCGGTGGCTTCATGCGGACGACGTTGTTCCACCAGATTGTGGTGGAGCCCGAGTCGCCGCAAACGATGGCGTCGTCATCCATGCATTCCGCGATGGCGGCCATCACGGCTGCCGGGTGTACCGGCTTGCCGGGTTTCGTCTCTTTGGCCTTGAATGTGTAGTCGTCGATCAACTTGACGAGGGGTTTGCGGCTCTTCTCGAGGAAGTGCGTTTCAGTGCGAGCATCGACGCGTTCCAGCAGACCTTTCACCGAAGGAGTTGCGGATCCGAGGATGGGGTGCGTCACGTGAATGTGCGTGGCGAGGTGTTGCGGGTTGTGGTCGATCTTGATGATTGGCGTCTTGGCCGGGTAGAACTTCTGCCAGGCGAAGTTGCACCCCACAATGATGAGCAGGTCCGCTTCGTGCATGGCGTGATT
>CAZMPA010000215.1:0-936 GCA_964567915.1 uncultured Isosphaeraceae bacterium
GCCCGGTGTGGGGGGGGCCCGGGGGGGCTCCCAAACACTTCCCCTTTCCGCCGCGGGGGGGCCTGCCCCCCCGCATGGGGGGGGACGGCGCTACACGTTGAAGTACTTTGCTTCCGGATGGTGCACAACGATGGCACTCGTGCTCTGTTCCGGGTCAATCTGCCAGTTCTCGGTCAGACTGCAACCGATGCGAGTCGGATCAAGCAGCCTGAAGAGTTTCTCCTGATGCGACATGTCCGGGCAGGCCGGATAGCCGAATGAGTACCGGCTTCCCCGGTACTTCTGCTGGAACAGGTGTTGGATGTGCGGACTGTCGTCCGATCCGATTCCGATCTCCTGCCGCATTCGTTTGTGCCAGAGTTCCGCCAGCCCCTCGGCGCACTCCACACCCATGCCGTGAACGTAGAGATACTCGGCGTACTCATCACGCTCAAAGAGCGACTGGGCACATTGAGTGATTTCATCGCCCATCGTGACGCATGACAGCCCCAACACATCCCGCACTCCCCCGTCGACCGAGTGGAAAAAGTCACTGATGCAAAGGCGGCGACGCTTGCCCTGGCGAGGAAACGTGAACCGCTCGATCTCGTCTTGAGGCGATTCTGGATCGAACACGACCAAGTCGTCGCCGTCGGCACCACAAGGGAACCACCCGTACACAACGGCGGGCTGAAGCACCTCGGCGTCGCTGAGTTCTCGCTTGAGCCGCTCGAAGACGGGCTCCGCCTCGTCGTGGAGGACGCGGTGAAACTCGCCGCGGCTTCGCTGGCCACGACGAAAGCCCCACTGGCCCCTGAAGAGCGCGGTGGTGTTGACATACGGGTACACCTCGCCAAGAGGTATGTCCCGAACGACCCGCGAGCCAAGGAAAGGCGCATCGGGAACCGGCACGTCGGCAGCCACGTCACTGCGGCCTACTTCAATCGTGGCCACTTC
>CAZMPA010000215.1:946-3778 GCA_964567915.1 uncultured Isosphaeraceae bacterium
CCATGTGCTCAACCCGTTCAGCGGCCGCAGCTCGCGCAGACTGGCGCCGCTCGATCTCAGCGTCGATCGCCCCGCCCCGCCCCTCGGCCAACGCGTCGCAGATGCGGAGCCCGTCGAACGCGTCCTTGCCGTAATAGACCCGGCCGGCGTAGATCTCGCGAAGGTGCGACTCGCAGTAGGAACGCGACAGCGCCGCACCGCCGAGGAGCACCGGAACGTCGATGGACATGTCGTTGAGCGCCCGAAGATTGTCTTCCATCACCATGACGCTCTTGACCAGTAGTCCCGACATCCCGATGGCGTCGGCGCCCGTCCGCCGCCACGCCTGCGCGATCTCATCGATCGTCCGCTTGATGCCGATGTTTTCGACCGTCCAACCGTTGTTGGTCAGAATGATGTCCACGAGGTTCTTACCGATGTCGTGCACGTCTCCCTTGACTGTCGCAAGCACGACCCGCCCCTTGGCCGGTCCTTCGTCCTTGCTCATGTGCGGCTCCAGGTGCCCCACTGCACGCTTCATAACTTCAGCGGACTGCAACACGAACGGCAGTTGCATCTGGCCGGACCCGAACAGTTCGCCCACCGTCTTCATTCCGGACAAGAGGTGTTGATTGATGATCTCCAAGGGGGACCACCGCTCCATCGCCTGATCGAGATGCAGCTCCAGGTCCCGCTTCTCGCCATCGACAATGTGCGCCCGGAGCGTTTCATCGATCGAGCGTTCGGCAATGGGCGTCGCGTCGATGACGCCTTCGTCCTCGCCGAAGAGGTCGATGAAGTGCTGCAGCGGGTCGTGGGACTCGTCGCGGAGGCCAGCGGGGAGCCCCGTCCCGCCGCGGCTCAACGCTCGCCGGTCGTAAATGACATCGAGCGCCGCCTGCTTGCGCTCTGCATCAATGCGGTTCATCGGTTGGATCTTCGAGGCATGCACAATGGCGCCGGTCAGACCCGCATCGAGCAACTCCCAGAGGAGCACTGAATTGAGCACCTGCCTGGCCGCGGGCTTCAACCCGAATGAGCAGTTGGAGAGTCCGCACGTGATCTGCACGTCGGGCCAGGCGGCCGAGATGCGACGCACACCGTCCACCAACTCCAGGGCGCTTCGGCGGTCCGAGTCCATGCCGGTTGAAACAGGCAGCACCAGCGGATCGATGAACAGATCAACAACCGCCATGCCATGCACTTCGGTGGCGCGGGCAATGCCACGGCGGGCGATCTCAAACTTGCGATCCGCCGTGCGGGCCATCGCCTCCTCAGGGTCTTCATCGATCGTGCCAATGACCAGACCGGCCCCGTACGTCATCGCCATACCGCACAGGCGGTCGAACTTCTCGTCGCCATCCTCAAAGTTGGCCGAGTTGATGATGCATCGGCCGCCCGCGTGTCGAAGCCCAGCCTCGATGACTGCGGGCTGGGTCGAGTCGATCATGATCGGAGCATCGACCTGACGAACGGTCTCCGACACGATCCTCGCCATGTCGGCGGGGCCATCGCGGCCGGCCTGATCGATGTTGATATCCAGACAGTTTGCGCCTTCCCGAACCTGCTGACGACCCAGGGACACCATCTCGTCAAAATGCTCGGCCTCGAGCAGCCGCTTGAACTTTCTGCTGCCCGACGCATTCATACGCTCACCGACAATGAAGAACGACTGTTCCTGCCGGTACGGCATAGGCGAATAGAGGCTCGCACAGGCGGCCGGTGGTTTCTCCACCTGACGCGGTGCGCGTGCTCCCTCAGAGGCAATCTGTGCAAGCAGCTCGATGTGCCGGGGCGTCGTGCCACAACACCCACCGATGATGTCGACACCGAGCCTTCCCACCAGATCGCGGACCGTTCCCGCCAGCGGCTCGGGCGAGAGTGGGAACTCCGTCCTGCCCTCGACCAACACCGGAAGCCCCGCGTTGGGGACGCACGAGACGTAGCGGTCCCAGTGCCTGCAGAGATACTCGATGTGCGGAAGCATCTCCCGCGGCCCGGTTGCGCAGTTGAGACCAAGCGAAGCAATCGGATAACTCCGAAGCGCCGCAGCGGCCGCCGCGATGTCCGTGCCCAGGAGCATGGTGCCAGTCGATTCGATCGTCACGCTCGCAAAGATGGGTATGGTTCGAGGCGACGCCCCCGCTTCCTCCATGGCTGCCAGACACGCATTGATGGCGCATTTGATCTGGAGCAAGTCCTGGGCCGTCTCAATCAGCAGCGCGTCAACCCCGCCGGCAATCAGACCCCTTGCCTGCTCCGTGTACGACCGGAGCATGTCATCCCAGCTCACCTGACCGAGCGACACGATACGGGTGCCAGGCCCCATGGAGCCAATGACGAATCGCGGGTGCTCGGCGCTGGCGTGCGTCTCGCATGCGGCCCGCGCCACCTCGGCCGCTTCACGGTTCAGGTCCACCGTCCACTCCGCCAGATCCGCGTCAAACTCGCTGAACACCAGCCTGTTGGCGCCAAAGGTGTTCGTCTCGACCGCGTCGCACCCGGCCGCGAGGTACTGCTCATGGATGGACTGGATGAGTTCCGGTCGTGACCGGACGAGCAAGTCCACGCAATTCTCATGGCCGAGGTAGTCCCGCGACTCATCCAGTTCGATGCCCTGAAGCGTGGAGCCCATGGCGCCGTCGAGGACGAGGGGGCGGCGAGCGAGCACGTCGAGGATGCGGGTTGGCATGGGCGGCAGGATAGCGCGGCAGATGCAAGGCTTCAACCGTCTATCCGGATGGGCGGATCAACGGGCCTTGCACATCCCTCAGCGTATGATCCCTCACCCCATGCCCGCCGTCCTCGCCATGCTGATGCTCGCCCTCGCGGCCCCCCCGGTCCCCCCGGTCC
>CAZMPA010000216.1:0-3745 GCA_964567915.1 uncultured Isosphaeraceae bacterium
CTGGCTTTGACTCAGGTCTTGCCGCAGGCTTGGGGGGCTGGGGGACCGGGTCGACCAGCCGCGGGGCCGCTGCAACCAGGACGCGATCGTCGCCATCTCGATAAGCAGCCCATGGGTCAGGTCCATAGTCCCATCGAAGCGGCTCCGATGCCGCCACCAGCCGGCGATGGTCCGGCGCCCACGCCAGCGCAGCGAGTTCACGGCCAAACTCAACCAATGCGCCGTCCGGCTGGGCCTCACCGTCGGTCCGGCGCGTGAACATCCACCGATCTCCGCCGCCCGTCATCGCCAGAAGCCACACGGTGCCCCGCTTTGCTGGGGGGCGTACACGCCGCAGATCGGCCTCAACGTCGCCGGACGCCGCGTTGGTCAGCCCCAGCCTCGCCGCCGAGTCCCACACTCTCGCCATCTGCTCGCGGTCGAGCCGGCGGACCATTGGCGGAACGGTGTTGGGGCCGAGCCCGCGGCGGGCTTGATATCGCAGCGTGCCGTCGGGCTCCAGAAGGATGCGGCTCGTTCGCTCCTGGGCGCGGTCGCCCTGCGGCCTTGCCAGGATGGTCAGGTCGGCCGAGAAGTCATCGGGCACGACACCGAGCGGGTCGGTCCTGCGGGGGTTGGCCGCGCAGGACGTCAACAACACGATCAGAATGGCTGGAGCCACGCGCCACTTGAACATGGCGGCAATGGTACGCGGTCGCCCCCCAGGGGAGGGGACGTTCCGGGGGAGAACCGGGGGAGGTTCAAGACCGCGGCATCGCGGATACCCTGCGGCCATGGACACTTCGGTTGCCTGGATCAACGACTACCTGAACCGCCCTGCCGATGCGGACGAGCAGGCGGAGTTGCTGACCCATGCGGGGTTCCCGCTCGAGGGTCACGCGGAGCTTGAAGGCGACACCCGCCAGGACTTCGAAATGACGTCCAACCGGGGCGACTGCACCTGCCATGTCGGGCTGGCCCGCGAGATTGCTGCCTTGAGCGGTCGAAGCCTTGAGATTCCTCCGGGAGATCCTCCGGCGAGCGGCCCGGACGTGACAACCTTCGCCTCACTCACCAACGAGGATCCGGCGCACTGCCCGTGGTACACCGGCCGCGTGATCACCGGCATCACCGTTCAGGACGCCCCGCCGCACATTCGTGCTCGGCTCGAGGCTCGGGGCGACATCCCCCGCTCCAATGTCGTCGACGCCACCAATTTCGTGCTCTTCGAGGCGGGGCAGCCCACGCACGTCTTCGATCTGGACACGCTCGGCGGCGGCCACATCATTGTGCGTATGGCCAGGAAGGGCGAGCGATTTCTTCCCATCGGTGAAGGCGCCGTGGAGATCGAACTGGAAGGAACGGAACTGGTCATCGCTGACGAGGCCGGCCCCGTGGCGCTCGCGGGCGTCAAGGGCGGCGCGCGGACGGCAGTGACCGAGGCCACGAAGAACGTGCTCGTGGAAGCCGCGACATTCGACCCGGTCATGGTGCGTCACACCAGCAGGCTGCACAACATCTCGAGCGATTCCTCCTTTCGGTTCGAACGTGGCGTCTCACCGGGTCAGGTGGACGCGGCGGCCGAGCGTCTGTGCACGCTCATTCTTGACACCGCTGGCGGCATACTCGCCCCGGGCGTTCTCACTGCCGGATCGGACATGCCGCAGCGACCCACGGTCACGATGCGGCCGGAACGGTGTCGCCAGTTGCTCGGGCTGGATATCTCGGATGACCGGCAAAGGGAGATGCTCGCCGGGCTCGGGTTCGACCCCAAACTGAAAGGCGGCGTCATCACAGCGACCGTCCCATACCACCGCGGCGACATCCACCGGGAGATTGATCTCATCGAAGAGGTCATGCGCATGCACGGGTTTGCCGACGTACAGGTGGACGACACGGTCACCATTCGCCCCGCGTCCGATCCCGCCGAGCACAGCGCACGCGAAGCGCTCTCGGCCGCGCTCGTCGATGATGGCTTCGTCGAGACAGTCACACACTCGCTGATTGCCGACCGAAACCTGGACCTGTGGCTTGATAACGGGTGCCAGGCTCGGCGTGTGCACGAGGCACGGGCCGCCGGGTTCCCGACGCTCCGGCCCTCCATCATTCCAAGCCTCACCCGCGTCCGGGCGCACAATGCGGACCAGGGCGTCACCAACCTCCGCCTCTTCGAGTTGGGCAGTGTCTTCTGGCACACGCCCGGCGGCGAAGATGTGGAAGACCTCGAACTCGGCATGCTGCTGGACCAGAAGGACGAGTCGGAGGGCATTCGGCCGCTTCGTGGCGTGGTCGATCACGTGCTGTCGACACTTGGCGGTACCGCCGAGGTTCGCGTTGAGCCATGCGAGCCGCTTCCATGGCTCAACCCTGCAGGCCGCGTGCTGGTCGGCGACGACGCCATCGGCCTGATCGGGCGCCTCAGCCCTGAAGCCGCCCAGGATGCCGGACTCGAGCACCCGCTTCCGCTGGCCGCAACGCTTCGCCCACTCTCGCTCATGCGGGCTGAGCCGGCCGACCACACGGCCTCCCGGTTGCCGGAATTCCCCGGCATCGAACGAGACATCTCTCTCATCGTCCCAGAGGACATCGCCTGGTCGAAGGTGGCTGATTCCGTCACCTCATGTGACGTGCCGAACCTCAAACGAATCGACTTCGTCACCACATGGCGTGGCAAAGGTGTCCCGGACGGCCACAAGTCGATCACCGCAAGATTGCTGCTACGAGCCGCGGACCGCACGCTGACCAGGGACGAAGTTGAAACGCCCATCGCCGAGCTTCTGAACACGCTTCGCTCGCAGCTCGGCGCGGAGATCAGGACCTGACCATGGAACTGCAGGAACTCAAGGTCGAGTCCCTCCTCCGCACCCTTGGTGAGAAGAATCCGGTGCCCGGGGGCGGCGCCGCAGCCTGCGTCACAGCGGCGATCGGCCTGGCGGCGGGCAGAATGGTGCTGGCCTATTCACTTGGCCGCCCAGAGTTCAAAGAAGTCGAGCAGGACAACACCGCAGCGATTCAGGAACTTGAAGCATGGCGAGACGAAGCCATGACGCTCGCGGAGGCGGACGCGGAGGCGTTTCAGGTGCTGTCCTCGCTCTGGAAGCTCCCAGCGGACGACCCGGAACGCGTCGCGGCCTGGCATCCAGCGGTCATGGCGGCGATTGACGCGCCCCTCGCCATGTGCCGATTGTGCACGAGTGCGTGCGAACTGCTTGCAGGGCTTCCGGAGCGAACCAACCCGATGCTCGCGAGCGACCTGGCTGTGGCGGCGATTCTCCTGCAGGCGGCGTGCGCGTCGGCGGCATGGAACGTCCGCATCAATCTGCCAAGCCTCGACTGCGAGCAGGAGCAGGCGAGGCTCGCCGGAGAGGCCGAGGACGATGTGCAGCGATGCCGCGAGTTGTGCACCGCCATCGAACAGGCGTGCGACCAGTAGCGGTCAGTTTGGCGCGACGGTGAGCGACACCGCGTCTCCCGCGTCGGTCGACTCAATGTGCAACTTCTGGCGACGGAGCTCGGACCAGTCTTCGACCTGAAGGTCCGGCGAGGCATCCGTGTCGTGCACTGCCAGCAGGTCGTAGCCGTTGTCACGCTGGGCCGGGGTGAACCCAGCGTCGCGAATGAGGTGACACAGCACCGGTTCGCTCAGGCAGTACGTCGTGCCCGCGGCACTGACGACGTTTTCCTCCATCATGACCGACCCCATGTCGTTGGCGCCGAAAGACAGTGCAAGTTGTCCGACATGAGGGCCCATTGTGACCCAGGAGGC
>CAZMPA010000217.1:0-3718 GCA_964567915.1 uncultured Isosphaeraceae bacterium
GGAGTTCCATGACCTCTCCCTGCCCCCCCGCGACGCGGCCGCTCCACTTCCCGGCCGCGGCGCCGGCTATCCGCAGGCGCGGGCAAGCGTCTTTCGGGCGGACGGCCCATACAGTGATGCGCCGGAGAGCCGGCAAGCCACGCGGGCGGCCGCCGCCCGGATCGGCGCCGAGCACTGGGGCGCCTTCAAGACGCCTTCGCTTCGCAACGTCGCCCGCACGCCTCCATACATGCACGCAGGTCAGTTTGAGTCGATTTCAGACGTCCTGGCCTTCTACAACACCCTTGCCTTGCAAGTCCGCCGGCATCACCACGCCGAAGACGTCCTCAAGCCGCTGGACTTCACTCCGGCCCAATTGGCCGATCTGGAGGCATTTCTGGTGGCCCTGACCGGCACACCTCCCCCCGCCAATTTGTGCGGCCCGCCCGCGAAAACCGGCATCCAGACTACTCAAACCGACGAATAGACCCTCGCCTCGCCCAATCGATCGTGTACCTTGAGGCTCGGGTGAGGGTGTATTGAGAGGAGTCCCTACATGCTTCGCACTTGCTTGGCCACGGCATTGGCCGCGTCTGCGGTCGGTCTCGCTTCCGCGCATACGGATGATCCCAAGGTCAATGACCGCTTCGGCCCCTACCGCGGCCCGGGCTGGACAGCAGGCGAAGGCGTCCCGATGCGAGGTGGCTTCGAGCAGTACGGCGACATCACGTTGCAGGCCTGGCTGACGCTGGGCGACCTTGGCGGCGCGGACACCGGCGCCGACTGCTGGGGCTACGTCTCCGCGTCTGGCCGCGAGTACGCCGTCGTGACTGACTCAGACGGCACGAGTTTCGTCGACATCACGGACCCGGCGTCACCCGGCATCGTCGGCAAGATCACCGGGCCGAACAGCCTCTGGCGTGACGTCAAGATCTACGGGGAATACGCATACATCGTCAGCGAAGGAGGCGACGGCATCCAGGTCGTCAACCTCGCCAACATCGACATCGGTGTCGTCACGCATGTCAACACCGTCACTTCCGGAGGCACGACGGCAACGCACAACGTGGCCATCGATACCGACAGCGGTTTCCTGTACCGATGCGGCGGCAGCGACAACGGTCTTCGGATCTACGACTTGAATGCGTCGGCCACCAACCCGCCCTATGTCGGCACCTGGATCACCAAGTACGTGCACGATGTACAGGTGGTCACGTATCCGCCCGGCACGCAGTATGAAGGCCGGCAAATTGCATTCTGCTGCGCCGGCTACAACAGCGGTTGGTCCGAGACTGGTCTCTCGATCGTTGACGTGACCGACAAGGACAACATCTTCGTCGTCGCCGAGATGCAGCACACCAATAACAACTACTCCCATCAGGGTTGGTTGACCGAGGACTTTCAGTACTTCTATCTGAACGACGAACTTGACGAGCAGAACACGGGGTCGACGACCACGACGCGGATCATCGATGTCAGCAACTTGTCGAGCCCATTCCAGGCGGGAACATGCACGACTGGCTCAAGCTCGATCGACCACAATCTCTATATCCAGGGCGACACGATGTATCAGGCCAACTATCGCAGTGGCCTGCGCATCTTCGACATCACCGACCGGCTCAACCCGGAACAGATCGCCTGGTTTGACACCTATCCGGGAAGTGACGCCGCGCAGTTCAACGGCATCTGGAGCACATATCCGTACTTTCCAAGCGGGACTGTGATCGGATCGGATCTTGAGCGTGGGCTCTTCGTCTGGACCACGACCCCGCCCTCGGTGGGCGTCGTCGTCATGGACCCCATGCCGGAGATCCTCGCCCCGGCTGGCGGCGACTCATTCCGAATCCAGGCGACCATGATCTCAGGCGTTGATCTGGACATGAATGAGACTGTGTTGCGGTGGAACGACGGATCGGGCTGGGCGCAGGCTGCGATGTCCATCGAGACACCCGGGAACCCCGCAGTGCTTCGCGCGACATTCGGCGGTACGGAGTGCGGCCGCATGGTCAACTTTGAGGCCATCGTCGCGACCAACGACGGATTCAGTGTGACCGCCACCTCGGGCTCGATCATGTCGGCCAGTGACATCGGCGTCACGTTCGATGACGACGGCGAAACGAACCCCGGCTGGACGGTCGAGAACAACTGCACCGACGGCCAATGGGGGCGTGGCGTGCCGGCCGGTGGCGGTGACCGTGGAGACCCACCGACCGATGGCGACGGCAGCGGCCAGTGCTGGGTCACCGACAACGTGTCGGGCAACAGCGACGTCGACGGCGGCACAACGACCCTGATCTCGCCGCTGCTGGACGCTTCATCCCCCGCAGCTGTGCTCGAATACACCCGCTGGTACTCCAACAACTTCGGCGCCGCGCCGAACCAGGACATCTTCACAGTCCGCATCTCAGATGACGGCGGCGCCACATGGTCGACGCTCGAAGAGGTCGGCCCGAGTGGTCCGGAAGCCGGCGGCGGTTGGTACACGGTCCAATTCGATCTTGCGTCCGTCCCGGGCATCGACCCGTCCGACCAACTCCGCCTCGCCTTTGAGGCCGCTGACACCGGCGACGGTTCGGTTGTCGAGGCCGGTATTGACGGCGTGTCCATCTCCTCGATCGACTGCGAAGATTGCGTGGGCGACCTCGATGGCAATGGAACCGTGGACGTTGAAGACATCCTGGCCGTCATCGCCGGCTACGGCGATCTGTACACGGTAGACGATGTGCTGATCGTGCTCGGTGCGTTCGGCTCAGACTGCTGATCTCGACTCCGAGACAACTCTCAGCCCGCCCCGGTCTCGATCGGGGCGGGCTGTCGTATCCTGCCCACCCATGAGCGGCTGCGAATCATGTACCGGGTGCTCGTCCGCGTGCGAAGGGCGCGTGCCCGAAGCGACACTCCCGGCGGATCGACCACTGGTGATCTGGGACGGTGACTGCGAATTCTGCAGGCGTTGGATGCGGCGGCTGCATGCGGTGTCAGATGATCGGTTGGCGTTTGCAACCATCGGGGCCGCAGCCGACGCGTATCCCAAGATTCCTCTGGCCAACTTCAACGCGGCCATCCACTTGATGCTTCCTGATGGGACGCACCTCACCGGTGCTGCCGCCATGATGCGGATGATGCGCATCGCCGGCGTTCGGTCATGGCCGGACCGTGTCCTCGGCGTCGCCCCCCCCCTGCGGGCGATCGCAGAATCGATCTACCGCGTCATTGGGCGGCACCGCGGTGCCGCCCTCCTCGGTTCACGAATGCTGTTCGGCCGCGTCGAGACGCCAAGCACCCTGCTGCTGACCCGCCGCGTCTTCCTTCGACTGCTCGGGGTGATCTATCTGGCTGCGTTCCTGTCGATCGGGCACCAGATTCTGGGGCTCGCCGGTTCGCAAGGGCTTCGGCCGGCAGAGATCACCATGCGGGCCGCCGCGGAGAGTGGCGTCTGGTGGAAACTCCCAACACTGCAGTGGTTCGGCGGCGACGGCATGCTGACCGCAACGTGGATCATCGGGGCCGCCGCTGCCGCGTTGCTGACGCTCGGACTGGTCCCGATGGCGTCGTCGCTCGTCTGCTGGGCCATGTACCTGTCGATTGTGACAGTTGGCAGCGTCTTCATGCAATTCCAATGGGACGCGCTGCTCCTGGAGTGTGGCCTGCTCGCCGTCCTCTGGTCGCCACTGACGTGGAGGCTGAACAGTTCGAACGCCCGCCGCCCGTCTCGGCTCGTCCACTGGCTGCTCATTCT
>CAZMPA010000218.1:0-3698 GCA_964567915.1 uncultured Isosphaeraceae bacterium
ACAGGTCGCAACAAACGTCCACTGGCACGACGGCACCGTCACCCGCGATGAGCGGAAGGGCTGCATGAAGCAGACCGGCGGGACCATCTGGTTTACAGGTCTCTCAGGCAGCGGCAAGAGCACGATCGCCGTGGCGGTCGAGCAGGTGCTGTGCCAACAGGGCCGTCCCGTGTATCGCCTCGACGGCGACAACATCCGCTTCGGTCTCAACAAGAACCTTGGCTTCTCTGCCGAGGATCGGACCGAGAACATCCGCCGTATCGGCGAGGTGTGCAAGCTCTTCGCCGACGCCGGCGTGATCACGCTTGCGTCGTTCATCAGCCCCTACAAGGCTGACCGCGATGCGGCTCGTGCGCTGCACGAAGAGGCGGGTCTTCCCTTCGTCGAGTGCTACGTCGAGGTCCCCCTCGATGTCGCCGAAGAGCGAGACCCCAAGGGCCTCTACAAGAAGGCCCGCGCCGGCGAGATCAAGGGCTTCACCGGCATCGACGATCCGTACGAAGCTCCCGAGAGCCCCGAGCTGCTGATTCCCACGGGCGATCAAACGCTCGAGGAGTCCGTTGCCGCCGCCCTCGAGGGCATCAAGGCCCGCGGTCTTCACGACTGAGTCCTGCTTCTGACATGACACGAGGCCGCGATCTTCGGATCGCGGCCTCGTTCGTTTTTCTCGTCGTGGGTGGTCAGGAGCCGCCGTACATGACGACGTCGTCGAACGCGTCGAGGTGATCGTAGTTCTCCTGCCAGGCGCTGCCGCCCACCGGGAAGCTGTCAGGTTCCAGCGGCTCGCCCTGTTCATTGCGCGGGCCGTCGATGCGAGCGAGGAAGACGCCGTCCGGGCCGGCCGACAGCATGGCGTATCCCGCCCGCGCGGTTCCAAGCCGCGGGTCGGCAGTTGTGAAGTCGGTGTCGTCAAAGTACGACTGCCGTGCCATCGCAGGATGGGAGAGGAGCAGGTACATCCAGTAGTCTCGTTCACCGTCGTTGCAGCCTGTGCCCAGTCGGCTGCCGAGCAGGGGCTTCGACGAATCGCACGCCTGCTGCGCCTGCGTGCGGCCAAGCCGGGAGGAGCCGAGGTAGCGATCCATGCCGTTGAGCCGGAACTGCGGTGTGCCTTCGTCCTCCTCGAATCCAAGCAGCAGCGGGCCGGTATCGCGTTCCTTGCGAAAGACCATGATCGGGTTGCCCCAGGCGTCGATGAGGTCGGGAAGCTTGGTGAAACCGTCGGTGACCGCGATGCCATTCTCGCCGTCTGGATCGGCGTCGTATCCGCTGCCCCAGCGCTCGAGGAGTTCGCTCTCCTTGGGTGAGAGATAGGGGGGGTACTGCTTGCCGTTGATCCACGGTCCTTCGCCCACGCGTGGCATTCGAACGACGACGGCGTACTTCAGGGGTTGGTGGTCGGGGTCGGGATCTTCGAGGACGAATTCGATGGGCGTAACGCCGTCTTCGTCGGTTGCGGCGCTGCGATACCGAACATACTCGGCATTGAGCACTGGATCGAGGGGGTTGTCGTCTGCGTCGAGCACGTTGACCCGAGCGCCACCCAGAAGGTGCAGCAGGACGTTTTGCGAATTGGTCATGTTGGCGCCGGACGAGTCTTCCTCGTGCAGCATGTGAACCGGAACGATGCCGGGAAGCGTGCCGTGTTCGAGGGCGAACGCATCCATGGCGGCCGAAACCGACTCCATGGTGGACTTCGTCTTGGCGACCTTCGCGGCGGTTGTGGCGCCACCGACGGCGACCAGCAGGATGCCAGCCAGTACGCCGATGAGCGCGATGACAATCAGGATTTCGACGAGCGTGAACGCCCGGGCGGGGCGGTGATACGAGGCGGTCATGGGCGATTCTCCGGGATGCCAGCCACTCAGGATACTCCCGACCGGAGGCTGCGGTTCCACTTGATCAGAGGGCTGCAAGGCGTTGGGCGGTATCCAGTTCGATGAGTTGGTCGATCATGGGCTGGAGATCGCCCTGCATGATGGCCTGCAGGGGGAAGTTCCGGCTGAGCCGTGTGTCGACGGCGATGGCGTCCTTCCACCTGTAGGTGCGAATCTTCTCGGCCCGCGAGCCGCTGCCGATCATGGCAGCGCGGGATTCGGCGCGGGCCGCTTCCTGTTCGGCCCGCTGCCGCTCGAAGAGCCTGGCGCGAAGCAGCTTCCATGCCTTCTCGCGGTTCTGGGCCTGGCTCTTGGTGTCCTGCATGCGAACTTCGATGCCGGTTGGCTCATGGATGAGATGTACCGCCGTGGACACCTTGTTGACGTTCTGGCCTCCCGGGCCGGTGGCCGTGGTGATCATCTCCTTGACGTCGGCGGCGGCCAGTTGCACTTCGACCTCTTCTGGTTCGGGCAGCACTGCGACGGTTGCGGTTGACGTGTGCACGCGGCCCTGTGACTCGGTGGCGGGCACGCGTTTGACCTGATGGGTGCCGCCCTCGTAGCCCAGACACGACCAGGCCCCCTCGCCCTCGATGGCGATCGTTGCAGCGCGGTATCCGCCCTGCTCGCCGGCGGAGAGTTCGAGTTCTTCCACACGCCAGCCGCGAGCGGCCGCGTACCGGCGGTACATCTCGAGCAGATCGCCCGCCCACAGTGCTGCCTCGTCACCGCCGACTCCGGCGCGAACTTCGAGGATCAGCGATCCGATGGCGTCATCGGCGGCGCGTACGAGGCGTGATTGCAGATCTTCGGCGAGTGCGATGGCGGCGGCGCGAAGGGACTCAAGTTCTTCCCTTGCAAGTCCGCGGAGGTCGGCGTCGGTTTCGTCCGCCAGCATCGCTTCGGCGTCCTGCTGGGCTGCCATGTTTGCCGTCCAGCTTCGGTAGGGCCCGACGATCCGCTCAAGCGCCGCCCGGCGGATGGAGAGTTCACGCACCTTGCGGTGGTCCATCGTGACCTCCGGGGACAGCAAGGCTGCTTCAACCTCGTCGAACTGCGCGGCGAGCTCGTCGAGCTTGGCAACAAGGTTGGCGGGGAGGTCGGACATGGGTGGGGTGAGGGTATCTCAGGGGTGGCCAGCGCGCGAAGAAGCCGCATCCCAGCGGGACGCGGCTTCGGGGGATTCGCAGGGGGGTTGCTACTTCTTCTTCTTGCCCTTGAAGTAGTCGCCCTTGAACTTGTTCTGGAACTTCTCGACCCGGCCGGCGGTGTCCACGAAGGACGACTTGCCGGTGTAGAAGGGGTGCGAGCCCGACCAGATTTCGACGTTCATCTCAGGCACGGTGGCGCCAACGGTCATGACGACCTCGCCGCGGTACGTGACCTTGCACTCGGGGTAGTACTCGGGATGGGTGTCGTTCTTCATGGGATGCTCCGGGGGGCTCCGTGGTGCTCCGGGGGTGATGCAGGCGGTGCTCCAACGGGAGCGTCAACACGCCAGCCCCGAACCCGAGGCCGCCGAGCCCCGCAGGATAAGGGGCCCCGGCAGAATGTCAAGCCGCCCGTTGCCCGCAGGCCATCGGGGCAGTATTCTGTGCCGTCCTGCCCGTTTCAGCGGGCCACATTCCAGATCCCCTGTAGCTCAATTGGTAGAGCGAGCGGCTGTTAACCGCTAGGTTGCTGGTTCGAGTCCAGCCGGGGGAGCTTTTCAAATAACGGGCAACTCTGGTGGCCCAGCACCCTGCAGGCCCGACGCTCGCTGGCGCCGGGCACGACATCCGTGGCACGAATGACGGCCTGACGCCGGCGGGCCGGGCTTAG
>CAZMPA010000219.1:0-3677 GCA_964567915.1 uncultured Isosphaeraceae bacterium
GCTCATCATAAATCTCGATGGTGGCATCACGCTGCGCGAGTGGGCGTGTTACGATTCGGGCACAGCGATACATGCCAGCTATGATCCGGCGCCGAGCGATGTTGGCGTGCGGCGCCGCCGGGCCTGATCGCTCCCGAACCCTTGCAAGCCTCGGCCATCTGAGCCCCCACCGTGCCGCCGCGCAGTTGGCATCCGGCCCCTACGGGCGCAATACCAGCATCCCTGGACGGATGGCGAATCAACACTTGGACCGCGGCTGAAACTCTATACACCGAATCTGACCATGTTGGAGCGGCCCCGCCGGGGCACGCCAACAATGGCAAGGGAGAGGGACATTTCAATGACGACACCAACACGGTACGCCGCGCAGTTTTTCGTAGCCGGCAGCATTGCGCTGTGCACCACGAACGGCAGCTATGCAACGACATCATCTTCCTCTGGTGGAGAGTTGCCCCCACAGGTGCTGCAGCACCTCAACCGTTCCTAGGTGTCCATTCACACACCAGGCGGATGGAGAGGCAAGGCACTCCGCGCCCAACAAGTGCGCGACGGACTCAGAAGTGGTTCACGGCAGGTCAGTGGTGTGCTGGAACTTCCGGTGTTGTGCTTTGGCTTCAAGAATGTCAACCTCCCGGCAGGCACCGTCGACGGCCTGCAGAAGGAGCTCTTTGATGGTCCCTGGCCCACCGGCACACTGTCGGAGTACTGGGAAGAAGTTTCCTATGGCGTCTTTCGATTCGACGGCACCGTGTACGACGCGGGCAATCTCGACGAGGACGACACCTACTACGAAGGCGCAGACAACGGCTTCTCTGCCGACAAGATTGAGGAGTATGTTGCAGGCGCCGTCGCTGGTGCCGACGCAACAGTTGACTTCAGCCAGTACGACAATGATGGCCCCGACGGCGTCCCCAACTCGGGAGACGACGACGGCATCGTGGATTTGCTTGCGCTGGTCCACCCCGAGTTCGGCGGCGAGAATACAGGCATCCCGGGCAACGGCAATGTCTGGTCCCATCGGTGGACCTATGCCTCCGCATCGGGTGGCACGACGCTCAGCACCGATGATGATGCTGCTGGCGGTGGAAAGATCAGGATCAACGACTACACCATCATGCCCGCCCTCAATAGTGCTGGGGGGCTCATTGAGATGGGCGTGTTCTGCCACGAGTTCGGCCACGCGTTGGGCTTCCCGGACCTGTATGACCGGGACAATTCCGGAGAGGGCATGGGCCACCACTGCCTCATGGGCGCAGGAAACTGGAATAGTCCGTCCCATCCAGCTCATGTTTCAGTGTGGTGCCGAGTCGAGTTGGGCTGGGTTGAGCCCGATCTCTTGCTTGGGGACACCGAAGACTATGAGTTGCGGGCGATTGAAACTGAGCGCGCCGCGCTCAAGATTGTGCACGATCCTGCTGGCACAGAGTACTTCCTCATTGAGAACCGCCAGCCTGTCGGATTCGATGACCAACTCAAGGACTGCGGTCTTGCCATCTGGCACGTCGATCCCGGCGTGGGCAACTCATGGAACGACAACGAGTGGTGCACTGGCGGGGCGCTACACTGCCGAATCGCGCTTGAACAACCCGACGGGCGATGCGACCTGGAGAACGGCGTGAACCGGGGCGACAGCGGAGACTTCTTCAACGGCGACTCCGGGCCAGTCGAATTCTCCTCCACCTCCAATCCAAACGCGCTGACGTATGGCGGCGACGACGGCGGCGTCAAACTCAGTAACTTTCACGATTGCCAGATGACGCTGGGATTCGACGTCTACGTCAACCCCATCCCGCAGATGAAGCAAGGCCCCTGGATGTGCTGTTCATCTTCGATGCATCAGGCAGCTACAACGATGACCTGCCCAACATGCTGGCCCAGATGCCCTCGGTCATTGATGACATTCAGGAGAAGTTCCCAGATCCCCGCTTCGGCGTTGGAAGTTTCCGCGACTTCGGCGTAGCGCCCAACGGCGAGCCTGGTGATTGGGCCTGGCGGCTTGACCTCGACTTGACGGCAGACGAGCCGACAGTCCTGGCAGCTTTGGGGGCCATCGTGGCCGCAGGTGGCAATGACATTCCCGAGTCGCAGTACATCGCGCTGCATCAGGCCATGACCGGATCCGGCATCGACCTAAACTGGGACGGCATTCCCGGCAACTGGGGGTATGAAGTGGCACCTCAGCCTGTCTCGTGGGACGCCACGCGGGCGCCAGTCATCTTCCTGATGACTGATGCAGCATTTCACGACACCGACACCGAGGACTACCCCGTTGGACTCGAAGAGACACCGATTGGCCGCGCTGCCGTCCTGACGGAGATTCAGGCGCCGACCATCATGCACGAGGCCCCAAGGATCTTCACACTCAATGCTGCAGCAGAAGGCGTCATTCTCACGCCCGGCAGCGGCCCAGGGACCCCGTGGCTCAATGACACCCTGTATGAGCAGGCCACCGAACTTGGGGCATACTCCAGAGGCTCTTTCATCAGCGCTGGATTCAACAGCACAGACTTTCGACCGGCAGTACAAGAGGCGCTCAACCTGCTTGCCACGCAAATGCCTTCGGTCGGAACGTGCTGCCTTGACACCGGCGATTGCATTGGTGGTGTGACACACTTTGACTGCGAACTGCTGCTCGACGGCCGATTCGCCCCTGGCGGCCACGTCTGCGAAACCGATTGCAATGGCAATGGACGCCCCGACGGCTGTGAGATTGTCCAAGGTCTGGTAGATGACCTCAATGCAAACCTGATTCCTGATGTGTGCGAGTGCGTCGGCGACTCCAACTCTGATGGCGTTATCGACATCGACGACCTGCTCAAGCTGCTGGGCTACTGGGGACCGTGCCCCGGATGCACAGACGTCGATCTCGACGCCAACGGACAAGTGGACATCGACGACATGCTCACGCTCCTCGGTGCCTGGGGCGCATGCCCGAACACTGGCGGCTGCGAGGACACCGACATCGAGGACTGCTTCGGCCACTGCGCTCCGAGGGATTGGCGAGGTGACGGTGTCTGCGATGACGGCTCATACACCTATCTTGGTGAGCCGATCTTCTTCAACTGCGAGCAGCACGACTGGGATGGAGGCGACTGCCCCCCTTGTGAGTCCGGCGAGATCGTCGACTGCCTCGGCAACTGCTGCCCAGCCTCCTGGGTCGGAGACGGGTACTGCGATGATGGCACCTACCAATACAACGGTGTGCCGATTTACTTGAACTGTGAGCAGTACAACAACGATGGCGGTGATTGCCCCTGACTGCAGCGAGTCTTATGTATCTCAATCCCCGCCGCCCAGACTCGCCACAGGCACGACTGTGTGTCAGAAGCGACTGAACGCCTGAGCATCGCTGCCGCCGTCACGGCCAGTCGAGGCCCCATCGACCGCCGGTCACTTTATCTCCGGCCCCGACAACAGGTTACGAAATCGCAATTCTGTGAGTGCTTGTATCACAGGGGTATAAAGTGACCGGCGGTCAGTGCCGTTCTCAGCAGCGTTCCTGAGCTCCAGTCGTGGGCCGCACTCCGAAATCGCCGTTCCTGACCAGGTATGACTTGAGCGCGTGCAGGTTGCCATACAGCCCCACTCCTAATTCTCCCGAAAAGTGACCGTTTAAATAAGTTGAATAGCTCTCAGACCCTTCCTGTGGCGGATTGAACCGCGTATCCCGGGTATGG
>CAZMPA010000220.1:0-3669 GCA_964567915.1 uncultured Isosphaeraceae bacterium
ATCGGTGCCCGCGCGGTGTCCCTCGATCCGGTCAAGTCCTCTCGCCTTTGCCCACCGGCCGTTGCCGTCCATGATCACGGCGATGTGACGTGGCCGGGCCTCTGCGGGGACATCAAACGTGTCTTCGCTCACAGGCTCGCAGCCTCGACGCAGCGAATGGTCTGCTTGCGGTCGGGACCGACACTCGCAATGTCGACCGGGCAACCTACGTAGTCGGCGATGCGGTCCAGGTACGCCCGGGCCGCCGGCGGCAACTCGCCCATGCTGGTCATGCCGTCGATCTCCTCAGCCCAGCCCTCGACCGTTTCCCAGACGGGCTGCACCTGCGCCAGCCTGCGGGCATCGGGGATGAAGCGGTCAGAGACGGTGCCGTCGGGCAGGGTGTAGGCCGTGCAGAGTTGCAGCGACTCGAAGCCGCTCAACACGTCCAGCAGCATGACCGCCAGAGACGTGCAGCCGCACACCATGGCCGAGTACTTCACTGCGACCAGATCAAGCCATCCGCAGCGGCGGGGGCGACCGGTCGTGGTTCCGTACTCGTGGCCACGCTCGCGAATTCGCGATCCCGCCTCGCCAAGGTCCTCGGTGGGGAAGGGGCCTTCGCCGACCCGTGTGCCGTATGCCTTGACGATGCCAACGACGTCGGAAACCACCGTGCCCGGCAGGCCCGTGCCCGACGGAATACCGAGCGTCGAGCAGTTGCTGCTGGTGACGTAGGGGAAGGTGCCGTGGTCGATGTCCAGCAGGCACGCGTTGGCGCCCTCGAACAGAATCCGCCTGCCTTCTGCGACGGCATCGTGCAGGGCGTAGACGGTGTCGGTGATGTGTGGAGCCAGTCGCATTCCAAGCTGGTGATACTCGGTCGCCAGCGCGGCGGGGTCGAGCGGGGGAAGGTCGACGCCAAGCGCTTCGAGCTCGCGGCCGCGGATGGCGCACACAATGTCGAGGCGGCGGCGAAGCACCTGCTCGTCCAGCAGATCGCCCATGCGAATCGCAAGCGAGCGGTGCACCTTGTCGGCATAGGTCGGCCCGATACCACGCCGCGTCGTGCCGATGGAGAGGTTCTCGTCGCCCTGATCGGCCGCGCCCGCAAGCGCCGTCTCGAGCGCCGCGTCATGCTCCTTGTGATACGGCATGACAACGTGCGCGCGGTCGGAAACGAGCAGTCTGGACGCATCGACGTGTATGCCGCGTTCGGCCAGTGCTTCAATCTCAATCAGCAGTTGGCGTGGATCAACGACCACCCCGTTGCCGATGACGCACGTTTTGTCACCCGAGAGAATGCCTGACGGAAGCAGGTGCAGCGCGTACCGTTCGCCTTCCACCACGACGGTATGCCCGGCGTTGGCGCCGCCGTTGTAGCGGGCGATGACATCATGGCTCGCGGCGAGCAGGTCGACGACTTTTCCCTTGCCTTCGTCGCCCCATTGCAGGCCGACCACGGCGGTGGCGGTTGGTCGATTCATCCTGCGAATGGTAGGGCCTGAGCGGCCGTTCAGTCGCCGCCGCGTTCGATGGTCATCCGTGTGCTGCCGTCCCGACCGAGGGTGGTGATGGCGACGCGGAATGTGACCGGCCCGATGCGAACTTCGTCGGCGTCGGAAAGCTCGGCCTTGCGGACCGGGCGGCCGTTGAGCAGGGTTTCGCTGGCCTCGTCACGGCTCAGCAACACGGCCCGCTGGTTCTCAAGCGCGATCTCGCAGTGGTGGGGCGAAATGGAGGGAAGCGGCAGACGCAGATCGCAGCGGCCGTCCCGTCCGATGACGGTTCGGTCCCGGTTGATCGGAAAGGTCCGATCGC
Organism: uncultured Isosphaeraceae bacterium; assembly: GCA_964567915.1. Classification (GTDB taxonomy): domain Bacteria; phylum Planctomycetota; class Phycisphaerae; order Phycisphaerales; family SM1A02; genus UBA12567. The sequence goes on from CAZMPA010000220.1 coordinate 1,801, forward strand.
TTTCACCGCCGGTCTGCATGATCAAAGCCAACTGCACGACAAAGCCCTCTAGGATGCACGTCCCGGCATCGACTCCTCCCCGGCTCGGAGGCCGAACAGGAGGACGATGACCCACAGGACACCCACCGATGTCCCGTTTACACGTGCTCGATCATACCAACGGTTCTCAGGCTGATCCGCCGAGCGGGCTGACCGCTGAGGCCGTCTTGACGGCTTCTGGCGAGGTAGGTGCATGCATTCAAGGACTTTACGTGCATGTTCCGTTTTGCGTGCACCGGTGTCATTACTGCGATTTCTTCACGATCGCGGGCAGGGATGGCGACCGGGGGGCCTACGTAGACCGCCTGCTGGCCGAGGCCGGGGCGGCGATTCCCCGGATGAAGCCGGGGCTGACCTCGGTCTTCATCGGGGGCGGGACGCCCACGCACCTGCCCGCGGCGGATCTGGCCAGACTCCTGCGGGGGCTGCGAACGTTGCTTGACCGAGGCGGCCACGCGGTACGGGAGTGGACCGTCGAAGCGAACCCCGAAACCGTGGATGCCTCCATCGCGGGCGTGCTTGCCGGTGGCGGCGTCACCCGCGTCAGCCTGGGCGGGCAGTCCTTCGACACGGCGGCGCTGGCCGTGCTGGAGCGGCGGCACCCAATCGAGTCAGTGCAGGCAGCCTTTCAGACGCTTCGCCGCGAAGGCATCTGTGATCTCTCGCTCGACCTCATCTTTGGCGTGCCCGGACTGGCCGATCCGCTCAAGACCTGGGCGGGCGACCTCGACCACGCCCTCGACCTCGATCCGACCCACTTGAGTTGCTACGGCCTCACGTATGAGCCGGGCACGCCGCTGCGGCGAAGCCTGGAGCAGGGCAGGGTGGAGGCAGTGCCCGAGGACGTTGAGGGCGGGATGTATGAACTGGCCCGAACGCGTCTGGCCGCGGCTGGCTTTGAGCAGTACGAAATCAGCAATTGGGCCCGGCCCGGCCATCGGTGCCTGCACAACGAGACCTACTGGCTCAATGGAAACTGGTGGCCGCTCGGCCCATCTGCCTCCGGGCACGTCGATGGGACGCGATGGCGGAACATCCCACGGCTTGGCCCGTGGCTCGCAGGCAGCGGCCTCTCGCACATTGACACGGTGGAGCGGCTCGACGCGGACGGCCGCGCGGGCGAAGTGCTGATGCTCGGGCTTCGCCGGCTCGATGGGGTGCCCAGAGGCGAGGTTGAGGCTGCGTGCAGCACGCCGGACAGGGGGGCCGCCCGGACCCATGCCATCGAGCGGCATCTCGACAGCGGTCTGCTCAGGTGGGCCGATGAGCGGCTCGGGCTCACCAGCACCGGTCTGCTGCTTGCCGACACCGTCCTGCGTGATCTGCTCTGAGAGGTATGCTTCAGACGGGGGCCTTCTTGGCCCGATGCAAGGATGGCCTGCGGGCCCGCTCACATGGAACGCGTCACCACCTTCTGCCGACTCCGAGCCGCGTTGGCTCCGCTTGCCCGCCCTGTGCTGGCCGGCTTTCCGCCAGCCCGATGGGCCGGCTTGTGGTGGCTGCGTCGGCGGCAGCCCAGTGAGGTTGAGGTGGACGGCCGCACCTACAGCGTGCACCCGGCCGACTTCGGGGTCACGTTCGAGATTGCGTCGACCGGCGACTACGAGCCGGCGAGTCGCGCAGCCTGTCAGGCAGCCCTGCGGGAGGGCGGTACGTTTGTTGATATCGGCGCGCACGTTGGCCTGTTTGCCGTGCCTGCGTCGTCCGCGGTTGGATCGTCGGGGCGGGTGATTGCATTCGAGCCGGATCCCGACAACCGGGGTCTGCTGGAACAGAATGTGGCGCGGCACCAGTGCGGTAACGTCACCGTCGTGCCCGCACCCGTCGCCG
>CAZMPA010000221.1:0-3661 GCA_964567915.1 uncultured Isosphaeraceae bacterium
GGGGGACGGATACCGGCGCGAAGGGAGCAGGACCCGCGGGCGGCGGCCGACGCTGCGTCTCCTCGGTCAAGCGCGCCGTAGAGTCGGGCCGCCGCATCTGCGACGTCGCCTCGGGCCGACGCGATGAACTTGCGGAGATCGGCGGCCTGCCGCGGCGAGACTTGATCGCCGAAGCGGCGAGCCGATGCGGCGGCGAGATCCAGAAGGGCTGCCTGCTGCCACTCGTCGGTCGAATTGAGCGCAGCGTCCACAATGGCCTGCTGAGCAGACGGCTCGTTGATGACCGCCAGGACCTCGGCAACCATCAACTGCTGGGGGCCGTCATCTTCGGCCAGCGCCCGCTCCAATTGCGGCGCAGCTTCGGCAGCATCGAGACCCGCCGGCCGGGCCATGGCCAGATCACGCAGCGCCGCAAGGCTCTCGGTCGCGTAGTAGCGACGATCGCCTTCATCGAGTGGCTTGGCCAGGCCAAGGCTGCTGAGGACAGCATCGAACGCCTGCTCCGAGCCGCCCGCCTTGAGCACGCCGAGTCCGTGGACATCAGCTGTGGCCATCCGCGTCTCCTCGAGATCCGCGTCGGGAACGATCAGCACGACGGGCACGCCCGCCTCAATCAGTCCATGCCAGGATGAAGCATCGCCGCCGTAGACGACAGCGAGGTCGAGCCCGCCGGCCCGCGTCGATGCGTGCAAGGCATCCCACGAGGCCGCCGCGGCGGCGATCTGATAGTCGGCGGCGCGAAGCCAGTCCTCGGCTCGCTGCTGATCCGACGGGGATCCCCCCACGACCGCAGCCTGACGACCTGCGCCGCCCTGGACCGCGCCGCCGAGCAGGGGTACGACCCGATTGCTACCGGCGAAGTAGCGGTCGGGCATGGCCCGAGCGACGACAAGCGCCGCGTCATATCGAACACGCTGGTCGTCGTGTGCCAAGGCCTCGGTGATCGCTTCGCGTGAGCCGCCATCGAGCAAACTGGCCGACCCACCCGTTCTGGCCAAAGCGGCCAGGGCGTCTCGCGCCATGACGGGGTCGTTCTGATCAATCGCCATCAGCAGCACTGCGCGGGCCACGGCGGGGCCGTGCACCGTCGCGTGGAAGCTCGGGCTCCGCTCAAGGTCTGGAACCGGCAGGTCCACGTCTCGATTGCCAAGCCGGTTCTCGAGGCGAAGATTGCCCGCCACGAAGTTCACCAGCGCCGCGTCGTTGTTCGGATCGATCGATCGGGCAGCGTCGGCGTGGCGAACGGCCATCGTCGGCCAGTACAGGTCCGTCGGTACGAGTTGGGAGACCAGACCCGCATGATCGTGCCAGCCCCAGACGCTCTGCATCGACACAAGGTCGCCCTCCGTGTCCTGCACAAGGGTCGGCCGTGCACGCAGGTGCTCCATCTCTCGCAGATAGTCTTCGGACAGCTGCACATGCAGGCCAGCGAGGCTCATGTCCGAGTCTTCCCAGCCAAGCCGCTTGAGCGCCCGCGCCGACGCGGCGACCACCACATCGGTCGCCTCGGGATTGCGGCCGGTTTCAGCGAGGGCTGCGGCTGCGTGGGGATAGCCAATATCGGCGAGCGTGTTGATGATCAGCACCTGCTGGCTGTCCGGCACATTGGGAAGCGCCGCTGCCAGGGGCAGCACCGCCTCGCGGCCAAGCATGGGCAGTGTGCTCGTCAGGCCCAGTTCCACATCAGGGGACGTGGCCGGGTCGCCTAGCGCCACCAGCATCATCGGGACTGCATACTCCCCGGCCTCGACCAGACGCGTGCGAGCCAGCGAACGCGCCCTGCGGGTCCCGCCAAGCATGTCGATTGATTCGAGAATCCTCGCCTCGTCCCGGGCAAGATCGATCCGGCCTTTTTCAACCCGCGCTTCGAGCGCCCCGGCGATCTCAACCAGTCCCGGCACTTCCCGGGCCCAGCGGATCGCTACCGGCAGGCGGTCCCGAAGGCGTGGATCTTCGTCAACCAGTGCAGCGATCGATTCGTCGCTCAAGTCACTGTCCAGAAGGGCCTCACCATTGGCCTTGGCCATCTCGACCTGCGCCGTCAACGCGTAGTGCACGAAGTCCTCGAGCATCTCGGTCGGGGACGTGTCAGCTGCCGCAGCGGGGCGAGTTGCGAGGCAGATCATCGCAATCAGGGCCGGGATCAGGCAGGCAAGTCGAGTATGCATACGCATGAATGCTGGCTCCAGAGGGGGCTTGCGGCACGGACCCACGCGGTGCCGGCACAAGGGGAGCGGCGAGGATAGTCAGGGCGGCGGACCCGAGCAAGCCACGAATGCCTCTGAACACCGCGGAATGGGCGTGCTGCTATCCTCCGGGCCACCGTGGCGTCAAGGGAAGTGTGGTGAAAGGCCACCGCGGACGCGCCGCCGTAACGGGAGGGCTCGCAGCCCGACAGCCCCATGTGCCACTGCCCCGAGGCCAACCCTCGGGATGGGAAGGCGGGGCAGTACCCGGAGCCGGAAGACCTGCCCACGGTGGCCCGCCCCCTCGACCCCGCGCCAGCCGGGTCGGCAGCCCTCGCTCACCATGCTCCCGGTGACCGCGACCTGCCGAACCAACCCGCGCGTGGGGCTGGTTCGGGAGCCGCTCCACGCGACCTGGAGCGACCACGCGAGTGTGCCATGCCCGCCCCACTGCTCATCGTCCTGACCGCCCTGCTTGCGCCTGACCCATGGGCGGACGCCGTCGTCTCATTTCTGCCGGGCACCGGCGGCGCCCCGGGCTACGACGACCCCACCACAGCGCTTGGTCCGCCAGAGTCCATGACCGGTGAAGACACGGACACCACGTCCGTCGTCTCTCCCTTCTCACCCGCGTGGCGACCAGACGAAATCATCTCACTTGGCGCGGGCGGGTCCATCGTGCTCGCCTTCGACCAACCCGTTGAGAATGATCCGACGAATCCATGGGGCATCGATCTCATCGTGTACGGCAACGCCGGATTCATCGACACCACATGGCCGGACGGAACCTGCGGCGGTCTCTTCGGATCGGACGGCGGCGAGATCGCCGTCAGCGGCGACGGCGCATCGTGGCACGTGATTCCCGACGCCCTTGCAGACGACCTGTGGCCGACGCTCGCCTGGCAGGACGCCGGCCCGTATGACGAGGTGCCCGGCGCGGTGGCGACCGACCCCACGCGTGCCATCGACCCCTCGCTCAGCCTCGCGGACGTCGAGGGCGACAGTTACGAGGACCTGGTTGATCGCTACGCCGGCGCCGCTGGTGGCGTGGGCATCGACCTTGCGAGCGTCGGACTGGAGGCGGTCACCCACGTGCGAGTCTCCGTCGCAGTCGACGCCTGGCTCTCCGCCGAACTTGACGCCGTCGTGGACGCCGGCCCCTGGACGAGCGGTGACCTGACCGGTGATGGGCTGGTCGGCGTGGATGATCTGCTCATCGTCATTGCCGACTGGGGGCAAGCCGGCGGCGCGGCCGATCTCGACGGCGACGGCGAGGTGGGCGTCAACGATCTGCTGATCGTTCTGGAGGCCTGGACGTGAGACGTGGCCTCACCATCACCGAGTTGCTCGTGGTGATCGCGGTCCTGGGCGTGCTGGCAGGGCTCGCCATTCCAGCGCTCGACGCGGTCGCCGCATCCACCCGCCGAGCCCACTGCAAGAGCATCTTGAGGCAGATGGCTCGAGCGGCCATTGCG
>CAZMPA010000222.1:0-3638 GCA_964567915.1 uncultured Isosphaeraceae bacterium
GAAGGCAGGCCGATGCGGGACTGCAGTATGCGGTCGAGTTCCACCCCGGTCGGGTCGCCTCTGGCGACCTGTTCGATGTCGTGCAACTGGAGCATGATCGAATTGCGGTCATCCTTGGCGACGTGTCCGGCAAGGGCGTCGGCGCCGCCATTCTGATGGCGGCCGCGCAGGCGTACCTGCATGCGGCGCTGGCCCGGCATGCATCGCCTGCCGACGCGGTCGCGGACCTCAATGAGTTTGTGCTGGCAAGGAGTGCCGCGAACCGGTTCCTGACACTCTGGGTCGGCGTCTTCGGCGTGGATGGGTCGCTGACCTACGTTGATGCCGGGCACGGCTACTGGGCACACGTGCATTCCGATGGCGTGGAGGTCCACCACGCAGCTACTTCTCCGCTGGTGGGGGCGCTCGACGGGATTGAGTTTGAGGCCAATGTCGCCACGCTGGCTGAATCAGACCGGATTATCCTGATGACCGACGGCGTTCCCGAGCAGCCAGATGCAGCCGGCGAGCAGTTCGGCCTGGAGCACATCGAAGCGGTGTTGACTCGCACGCGGACGGTTGATGAGGATGTCGCCGAACTCTTATCTGCAGTCCGCACCTGGTCGGGCGGTGATGCCCTCGCTGACGACACGACGGTTGCCAGCGTTCAGGCGTGGATGGGTTCAGGTCCCTGACCCGCGGCACCGGCTTCTGTATGCCTGCCCTCTGTATGATGGCCCGCTCGCCGCGTTCGTAGGTGCAGGAGTGCCGTATGCGAGTTATGAGTTTCTACCGGACGGCTGTCGGAAAGAAGGTCGTCGTCGCCGTTACCGGCGTTGTGCTATTCCTCTTTCTCATTCTGCACATGGCAGGAAACCTCAAGGTCTTCGCCGGTCCTGGCGTGATCGATGAGTATGCGTTGCATCTACGCACCATTCTGGAACCCATCTTCGGGTGGGGTGGTGTGCTGTGGATCACTCGGGTGATTCTGCTGGTGTGCGTGCTGGCTCACATCGTCACAGTCTTCCTGCTGATCAAGCAGAACAAGCGGGCGAGACCGCAGAAGTACCGCCGGCACCATCTTCAGGCAAGCACAATCGCTGCGAGGCTGATGCAGGCGTCCGGGGCTGTCATTCTGATCTTCGTCGTGCTGCACATCCTGCAGTTCACGACCGGGAATGTGCAGCCAGCACCTGTGCTCTTCATTGAAGAGGACGGCCATGAGATGGCCGAGGTCTACCGCAATCTGCATGCGGCCTTTTCGCTGTGGTGGGTCGCCGCGGTGTACATCTTCGTCATGGCCTGCATCTGCATCCATCTGTATCACGGTGGCTGGTCCTTCCTTCAGACCCTGGGGCTGGACAATCAGGATCGCAACCGCGGGTTCCGAATCTGGGCCTGGCTGCTCTCGTTCGGGCTCTTCCTCGGGTTCTCGTCCGTGCCGTTCTGCTTCTGGACCGGCATTCTTCCAGCTCCTGCGGACCACGCCGCAGCTGTGTCGGAGACGCACTGACATGCTTGAACTCGACGCCAGGATTCCCGACGGTGACATTCGCGACAAGTGGCGAAACCATCTTGAGCACGTGAAACTCGTGGGCCCTCGCAACCGGCCGAAGTACGACATCGTCGTCGTCGGCACCGGGCTCGCAGGCGCAGCGGCGGCGGCGTCGCTTGCAGCGCAAGGCTATCGGGTGCACGTGATGTGCTTTCAGGACTCCTCCCGCCGCGCGCACTCGATCGCGGCGCAAGGGGGCATCAACGCGCCGAAGAAGTACCGCATTGACGGAGACGGCGTGTACAGACTCTTCTACGACACGCAGAAGGGCGGCGACTTCCGATCGCGTGAGGCCAATGTCTGGAGGCTCGCTGAAGTCGCGACGGGAATCATCGACCAGTGCACGGCGCAGGGCGTTCCGTTCGCCAGAGAATACGGCGGTCAATTGGCCAATCGGTCCTTTGGCGGTGTGCTCGTGGAGCGGACGTTCTACTGCCGCGGCCAGACCGGCCAGCAACTCCTGCTCGGCGGCTACCAGGCGTTGCACCAGCAGGTTGCCGCCGGTAATGCGGTGATGTATCCGCGGACCGAAGTGCAGGACATCGTCAACATCGACGGTCGCTGCCGCGGGGTCGTCTACCGTTGCCTGAAGACCGGTGAGATCCGAAGCCTCGCTGCCGACGCCGTTGTGCTCGCAAGTGGTGGATACGGCAACGTGTTCTTCCACAGCACCAATGCATTCAACAGCAATGTGACGGCCGCCTGGCGAGCGCACAAGCGGGGGGCCGGATTCGCCAACCCGTGCTACGTGCAGATTCACCCGACCTGTATCCCGGTCAGCGGTCACTTCCAGTGCAAACTGACGCTTATGAGTGAGTCGCTCCGCAACGACGGGCGGGTCTGGGTGCCAAAGAAACCTGGGGACTCGCGTCCACCGCACCAGATCCCGGAAGAGGACCGGTACTACTACCTGGAAGATCGGTATCCGTCCTTCGGCAACCTCGTGCCTCGGGACGTGGCGGCGAGAAACGCCAAGTACGTCTGTGACGACGGACTCGGCGTCGGCGGAAAGCAGCAGGTGTATCTCGATTTCACCGACGCGATCGCGCAGCGGGGACACCAGGTCATCGCGGAGCGGTATGGCAATCTCTTTGACATGTATGAGGAGATCACGACGGACACGCCGTTCAAGACGCCGATGCGGATCTTCCCCGCCGTGCACTACTGCATGGGCGGTCTGTGGGTCGATTACAACCTCATGACCAATGTCCCTGGCTTGTACGCCGTGGGCGAGGCCAACTTCTCGGATCACGGCGCGAACCGGCTCGGCGCAAGCAGTCTGATGCAGTGCCTTGCGGACGGGTACTTCATTCTTCCGCAGACGATCAATGACAGCTTGCACGACATTTACATGGACAAGGTGGGCACAGATCATCCCGCCTTTGCCCAGCACGAGAAGCAGGTTCGGGACCACATTGACTGGCTCATGGCCCGAAGTGGCAGCCGGACGCCCATGTCCATTCACAAGGAACTCGGCGAGATCATGTGGGACAAATGCGGCATGGCCCGGACTGCCGATGGCCTCAAGGAAGCGATCACGAAGATCGATGACCTCAAGGACGCGTACGAGAACGACATGCTTGTGCCCGGCCGCGCCGATACGACCAATCAGGCACTCGAGCGGGCCGGACGGCTTGGTGACTTTCTGGATCTTGGTCACCTGATGTGCCGCGACGCCCTGGAGCGGGATGAATCCTGCGGCTGCCACTTCCGTGAGGAGCATCAGACCGAAGACGGGGAGGTCGTCCGAGACGACGAGCAATTCGGCAACGTCGGCGTGTGGGAATGGAAGGATGGTTCGCCCCACGAGAAGACCACCGAGGACCTGACCTTTGACGCGCTTCCCCTCATGACCCGGAGTTACAAGTGATGCGAATGATTCTGCACATCTGGCGGCAGAACGGCCCCGAGGACAAGGGGAAGTTCGAGCGGCATGAATTGGACGGCGTCGAAGACGATATGTCATTCCTTGAGATGCTCGACACGCTCAACGAACGCATCATCGAAGCGGGCGAGGACCCGGTGACCTTCGACAGCGACTGCCGAGAAGGGATCTGTGGCGCATGTTCGTGCGTCATCAACGGCCGTCCGCACGGACCGGGCC
>CAZMPA010000223.1:0-3626 GCA_964567915.1 uncultured Isosphaeraceae bacterium
CGGCAGCACGCAAGGCAGACTGGTGTCCTGTATCACGACGCGACCGGCCGCTCGAACAGCAATCTCGTCGACGAGACTGGCGTGTCCATCTACAGGTTGGGACATCGTTGGTGCTGTCGACGAGGGAGTTGGGGTGGCTATGGACCCCTTCGTGGCACAACTGAACGTCGCAAGCGCCATCAGAATTGTGGTCGATCCCCGTTGGGTCATGCCATGACTCCATATGGCCTACATCGCAACCAGAATTGCTTCGGTGAGGGCTTCGCCGCCCACGAGTTCGCCGGCGTTCCAGTCCAGGCCGAGGCCGCTCCCGTCGGCGTGCTTGGGAATGATGTGAAAGTGGACGTGGAAAACCGCCTGGTTCGCGGCGGCACCGTTGTTCTGCAGGACGTTGTAGTCGGCGCAGCCCGTGACGTCCATGACGGCGCGGGCGATTCGCGGGAGCACGCGCCCAATTGCGGCCCCGGCTTCCGCGGAGAGTTCATGCAGAAAGGCCACTCGCTCCTTCGGGATCACGAGGACGTGGCCGAGGCTGAGTGGCCCAACGTCCAGAAACGCGAGGACATGGTCGTCCTCATACACGCGGTGGCAGGGGATCTCGCCGTCCAGAATGCGTCCGAAGATTGTTGGCTCGTTGGTCATGGGGTGTGCTCCACACGTGTGTCAGGCAGATTCACGTCGCTCGGGCAATCTCGCTGCGGACCTGGATCTTGGGCCCGCCATCCGGATCGCTGCCCGGCTCTGGCGACGGAACCGAGAAGGATTTGATCACGCCGGGCTCGAAGACGAGGCACATGCTCGATCCGCCGTAACTGAAGTAGCCAAGCTCGTCGCCCTTGCCGACGCGATCACCCGCCTGCACGCCAATTGTGATGTATGAAATCTCGGTGATGCCGATCGGAATGACGACGACGATGCCAAGCGCGGGATCATCGCACTCAACGAAGACGAGACCGCGTGTGTTGACCTGCGCTTCGTACTCCTGCGACCAGGTGCCGCCGTTGGCGGACACGATGACTTTGGAGTCGTTCGGGCCGGCGAGCGGCCGGGCGTCGTCTCGAATCTGGCGGTGAAAGTATGCATTCCATGACGCAAAGCCCCAGTGTGGGGCCGCCTTGTCTGGAATCACGAACTCCTCAAGCTTGTTGAGTGCCGCCGCGCCCGGAGAGAGCCAGCCCTGTGGTCCGGTGTTGAGCACGCTGCGAGACGCGGCAGAATCGAGGAAGGCGCACCAGTCTTGCAGGATGGTTCGGATGGCGTCATTGAATGCGGCATTCGTAAAGGCGATGCGCCCAGCCGGTGTGTACATCATGTAGACAAAGAGCGACGACATTGGGAATGTGTTGCGCTTGGACGGATCGTTGTTGTAAGCCGGCGCCGTCTGGACGATGTGATTCAACGTCGCCAGCAGCTCCGTGCGTGACGTGATGGTCTGATGCGCCGCGGGGACCTGCTCGATCATCTGTGTGACGTACATCCGAACAACCGGATCGCGCTCGATGAGGTCGGCCAGCGCTGCGACCGATGGTTGATATGGCCCTGATGCCTGAGGTGAGGCCAGTGCGGAGGCCGTGACCGCGCGAAGCCAGGGGTGAAGGCGGGCGGCATCCTGCGGGAGGTGCCCCGGCAGGCCGGCCGCCAACGCCGGTGCGGCTGCCGCGCCGGCAACTGTCAGGCCCATGGTTTCCAGAAAGGCGCGGCGGCTGTGAGGGGCGGCAAGGTGAGTCGTCATGGGTGGGACGATACTGCCAATGCTGCTGCCAACGTGGAGAAGCGATCTATACTTCGCGCATGGCCGCTGCCGACCTGCTTCCGACGCCGCTTGTTGCGGACGATCTCGATCGATGGTTGTCCGAGGACGGTCTCGAGCAAGGTGACATCACGAGCCTGTCCATAACGGGCGACGACGAGATGGTGTCGTGGCGATGCGTGGCCCGCGAGCCCATGACTGTGGCCGGGCTTGAGCCCTTGGCGAGGGGGCTGAAGCCGCTGGTGCGTGCGGTCGGGTTGCGTCCCTGCGTGCGGGACGGTGCCATGGTGGAAGCCGGAACGACGCTGGCCGGATTTGAGGGCGTTCGCAGTGGAGTGCTGGGTCTGGAGCGGACCATCCTGAATGTGCTGGGCCGGCTCTGCGGCGTCGCGACCTGCACTCGCAGGTATGTGGACGCCATCGCCGGCACGGCCGCCGTCATCACCGACACCCGCAAGACCATGCCGGGGCTTCGACACTGGGACAAGTACGCCGTCGTGTGCGGGGGTGGAACGTCTCACCGCATGGGTCTGCACGATGCGGCGCTCTTCAAGGACAACCACTTTGCTGGTCAGACGCCTGGTGCGATGGCGGAGTCCCTGCGGGCCGCGATTGCCTTCGCCCGCGCCGACCGCGACCTGGCGTTCGTTGAGGTCGAGGTCGACACCCTTGAGCAACTGGATGCGGTGCTCGGCGTGGACGGTGTGGACATCGTTCTGCTCGACAACATGCCACCGGACGCATTGCGAGACGCCGCAGCTCGGCGTGACGCCGAGGCGCCGGGCGTCCAGCTCGAAGCATCGGGCGGGATCACGCTGGGGAGCGTTCGCGCCGTGGCCGAGTGCGGCGTCGATCGCATCGCTGTCGGCGCGCTGACGCGGGATGCGACCATGCTTGACATCGGGCTCGACGCGTGAGGACGCTGCAGACGATCGCCCACTGGCCGGACCGTCTTGAGTCGGCAGTCGAGCGGATCGGCCCGCCGCTGACGCGGTGCCGTGTGATTGCCGAGTGCGCCAGTACGCAGGACCAGGCCCGCGCGCTCGGTCTGGGCGCTGTCGTTGTGGCGGGGCGGCAGACGGCGGGGCGCGGGCAGCAGGGCAACGGATGGGCGGATACCGGCGACGAAGGGCTTGCCTTCAGTGTGGTGTTGCCTGCGACGTCCAGGCCCGAACGATCGCGTGATGTCGCAGCCGCGATCGTTGTGGCACTTTCGAGGTGGATTCCGCGATCACTGACGGTCAAGGCGCCCAATGACGTGCTCTTCCGCGGCCGCAAGCTCGCGGGCGTACTCATTGAGCAGGCGGATGGCCGTGCGGTGATCGGGATTGGCATCAACGTCGGGCAGTCGGTCTTTGACGAGCCACTGAGTGAGACTGCTGTCAGCCTCCGCATGGCGGGTGCTGAGGTTGATCGAATGGATGTGCTGGAGGGCGTGCTTCCAAGGGTCGTGGATGTGTGGGGTGACGCCACCCAGGCAGTCTGAAGCGTTTTGGCAATGCTCGGGGAAGGTGTCGGTGGCAGCGATAGCCTCGCTGGCATAGCCTCACCGGCATGAGTTGGTACCACGAGGACCTGCCGCTGAGCGACCCCATATTCAGGGCGATTGCGATGGTGCGTGACCGGCTCATTCGAATTGTGGATCTGCTGCAGGATGGGGACGTGCCGTTCGCCGTGTGCGGTGGGTGGGCGGTCGCAGGGTGGGTGGCCACGATTGACGAAGACGCGACCCGGACCACCAAGGACGTGGACATTCTGCTTCGGCGGGAGGATTTTCCCCGGGCCACGGAGGCGGCGGCCAGGGGCGGGTTTCATTATGCCGAGGTCAGCGGTGTTCCCATGTTCCTCGACGGGCCGGATGGAACGCCCAAGCGGG
>CAZMPA010000224.1:0-3625 GCA_964567915.1 uncultured Isosphaeraceae bacterium
ACAGCGACCCTGCCACAGCATGGGCCAACCAGTCCATCCAACCCGTCAGGAATGCGGCGGGTCCAGGAAGGCCGAATCTGGCCCAGAGATATCCGCCACCAGCAGCAGGCACGGCGCTGCCAAGTTCTGCGTAGACCATTGCAGTGCACAACGTGAGTGCGCCATTGAGACAGAATGCCAGAATCAGTCCTGGGCCAGCTTTGCCAGCCGCAATGCCGGTCAGCGCGAAAATGCCGGCGCCAATCATGGCGCCGACTCCAACCATCGTCACATCGAACAACTTCAGGTCCCGCGCCAATTCGGTAACGGGCTGATGGTGTGTCGACGTGTTGGTGATGGCGGCTCCCGTCGTCTGTGAATCAGACATCGGTGCTCATGGTACTACCGGAGCTTCAGTCGCTCTCCGGGAAGAGGTGCTGAACCAGGTCAGCCACACCCTGGCCGCGGGTTGCAACCGTCTCAAAGATTGGTCGCCCTGTCGCGATGTCCAGGAGTTCCCGAACGAGCCTCGCCTCTCCCTCAAAGTCAGCCTTGTTGACGACAAACGTGTCGGCAATCTCGAGGATTCCAGCCTTATCCATCTGCACCGCGTCACCCATCCCTGGGACGACTACAACCACCGTGGAGTCGACGTGGTCGCGAATGGCGACATCGCTTTGACCACTCCCGACCGTCTCGACAATGACGTTGTCGTACCCAGCGCCGCCAATGAGTTGAAGAATGTCCGAGAGGTGCCGGTAATCCTCACCAATCACCGCCAGTGATCGATAGAAGACCGACTCATCCACCTTATTGAAGTCAACCCTGAGCCGGTCGCCAAGCAACGCGCCGCTGGTGATGGGGCTCATTGGATCAAAGGCAACGACAGCGAGCTTTGACCCGCGGTCGTGAAGTTCCGAAGCCATTGCTGCCACGAGCGTACTCTTGCCGGCACCGGGGGACCCGGTCAATCCGATGATGCGGGCTGGCCGTGCTCTGGGATGGTCAACTGTTCCTCCCTCGCAGCACACGCTGATTGCGCGAGCCAGTGCGCGGTGTGCTCCGTCGGATGCAGTTGACGGCGCATAGGTCTCGACGGAGTCGGCCACAGATGCAACGATGTCCAGCATCGTCGTTCCTGTGTGGAATACACGATGCACGCCCGCGTCGAGCATGCCTTGGACGTCTTCCTGTGGGATGATTCCACCGACGTTGATCCGAACATCTCCGCACCCGACGTCCTTGCACGCCTGGATGAGGTTTGGAACGAGCACATTGTGTGAATTGCTCATCATTGACGCAGCGATGCAATCGACATCTTCGTCGCGAGCAGCGATCGCAAGGCTTCGTGGTGTCTGCCAGAGCCCAGAGTAGATCACATGGATTCCACTGTCCCGCAGGGCCCGAGCGATCAACTTGACGCCACGGTCATGGCCATCCAGACCCATCTTCCCAAGCAGCACACGTGGGCGATGGGGGAGGTCGGCACACCGGTCCGTTTTCTCAAGTGTCGTCGTTGGTTCGGTGGTCGGGCTGGGCATGGATCGGCGGGCTCTCTGCCTGTGTTGAACGGGCCATGATACTGCAGTCGCAGGTAGTGTTTCGGTCGACCGGACTATACTCCCCGACCCATGTCAGCCGACCCGCTTCAGCGTCTGCGTACGGCCTTTCAAGACGCCATCGTCACCGCATTCGGCGATGCGTTGATGGGCACCGATCCCGTCATTCGGCCGGCCGCTAAACCAGAGCATGGCGACTTCCAGTGCAATGTGGCGATGGGTCTTGGTAAGCGGCTCGGAAGGCCGCCCCGAGAAGTGGCTGATCAGTTGGTCGACGCCGTACAGTTGGATGGCCTGGCACTTCCACCAGAGGTCGCTGGGCCCGGGTTCATCAATCTCACCCTTGACCCCGCCGTGCTGACCGGGGCCATTGAGTCTATGGATGATGATGCACTTGGAGTCCAACCCGACACGGCCCCGTCGATCGTCGTCATCGATATGTGTGGCGTCAACGTCGCGAAGCAGATGCATGTCGGGCACCTTCGATCAACCATCATCGGGGACGCATTTGCCCGCATCCTCACGCGACTTGGTAACGATGTGCGTAAGGAAAACCACCTGGGCGACTGGGGACTTCCCATCGCCATGGTCCTGTACCTGATGCGGTCCCGCGGTGTGGACCCCGCAGCGTGCACACTCTCTGATCTCGACAGGATGTACCGCGAGGTTCAGGGACTTGCCAAAGTCGACGCAGCCGGCCTTCAGGCTGCACGCGATCGGCACTCCGGGCCTCACCGGATTGCTGAGCTGGAGGAGCAGAATGCCGGCGCTGAGGCTGTCCGGTCCGCTGCGGGAGAGACTCTTGTTGGGCTTCAGGCAGGCGACGAGGATCTGTTGGATGCCTGGTCCAAACTCATCGATGTGACGCTCGGCGCCATGACCGATGCGGTTGATCTTCTAGGTGTTGAATTGGGTCCTCAAGACAACCGGGGCGAGTCGTTCTACCGCGACAAACTCCAGAACGTCATCGACAGCTTTACAGATCATGGCCTGTGCAGAGAAGACCAGGGTGCGCTGGTCGTCGACTTCAAAGATCGCAAGCGGCCCCTTCTCATCCGCAAATCCGACGGTGGTTTCCTGTACGCGACGACAGACCTGGCCGCGGCACGGGTTCGGTCTCAGGAGACCGGTGCGGCACGTTGCATCTACGTGGTTGACGCCCGGCAGCGGGATCACTTTCGTGACATTTTCGATGCAGCGCGGCTCGCGAGTTGGGACCGCACGCCCGAAGGACGAGCAACCGAATTCGTCCACACTGGATTCGGATCGGTACTGGGTACCGACAAGAAGCCACTCAAGACCCGAAGTGGTGACAACGTCACCCTTGCAAGCCTTCTTGAGGAAGCGATCAGGAGAGGGACCAAAGAGGTCCATCGGCGGTCCGAAGATCCAAAGTCGCCAACCCACGCACTCTCGGGCGAGGAACTCGACGCGATCGGCCGATCGGTCGGCATCGGCGCCATCAAGTACGCCGATCTCGCCAACGACCTTGTGCGCGACTATGTGTTTGACCTGGATCGAATGATTGCGTTCGAAGGTGACACTGGTCCATACCTCCAGTACGCCCACGCTCGAATCCGATCCATCATTCGCAAGGCTGGGGATGATGGGCAGGGGACCACCCTGAGGTTTGATTCCCCTGAAGAGCGGCGGCTGGCACTCATGCTGACCCGTTGGAACGACACGGTTCATGCTGCAGCCCGAACACTTGAGCCGCACCGGATCGCCGGCTACCTCCGTGACCTCGCAGAAGCCTTCAACAGTTTCTATCAGGCCTGCCCGGTCTTGAAGGCGGGAGACGATGAGATTCGGAGATCCCGCCTCCGACTGGCCGATGTCACCAGCCGGGTTCTGGCCGATGGGCTGTCCTTGCTCGGGATCGACGCTCCGTCATGTATGTAGTGGAAATACCGGGGCCAGTTGGAATACAACCACCGAAGCCACGTTGGGGACGCTGTTGAGAGGAGTGTGTACATGAGTCATGCGAAGACGTCTGATCAGGGCCCTGGGGACGCTCCACAGCCAGTGAGCCCGATGTGGGCATTTGGCATGGTGTGTGTGTTGATCGCCGTGGGATTCGCCGGGCT
>CAZMPA010000225.1:0-3605 GCA_964567915.1 uncultured Isosphaeraceae bacterium
GCCTACTGGTTCGTGGGCAGCTATCGGACTAATTCAAGCGCGACAATTCACGGGCAAATTAAATATACATAGATCCCTTCTGTTGGTAGCCCTGATATTTGTCACCCCTAAACCGAATCAACATCCTCTCCTCAAATTGGATCCCAATGAGCCTATCGTGTGTCATTCCTAAAGCAAAACTCGACTAGCCCGTCTTTATGATTAGAATCGTCCAATTTACTATTTTTGTGTCAAAACACATTAGATGTCCGATCACAGGCGGATAAACGACGCATGAATATCACGTTCACCCCTGGCTCAGTGTTTAGATTGTTCCTTCTGATCATCGGAGTGCTCACCTACCTGAATGCCTTGGGTCTGATTTTCTGGTTCGAGTACGACGATCCCTTCCCGACCTTCACCAAGTACTTCGACGTCGGAGAGGAACGGACGTATCGCATCGGCGTCGCCGCTGAAGAATCCGTTGAAGAACTTCAGCACGAGAACACGTCGCTGGTCCGTCGTTGGTGCCAGCCGGTCTTCCATCCAGATCCGATCATCAATGTCGTTCTGCGTCATGAGGTCGGCGACCGGCGTCGTGGAGGGCCCCTTGGGCTGGGCGACGACTTTTCGCTTGCTCTTGTCTGGCGGAGGTGGCGCGTCGTCGCCGCAGCCGACGGCGAGCGTCGACAGCATGGCGGCCGAGGTCACCAGAAGGCCCCTACGCAGAAACAGTTGAATCCGGTTGGTCATGATTCTCCACCTTCGCGGATCGATCGATCCGTCGCATGAGTCCCTTGAGCACCTTGCCCGGCGCGAGTTCCGTCCAGTTCGCACTGCCGGCCTCGATCATGGCCGCCATCTGGCTGCTCCAGCGAACGGGGCTGGTGATCTGCTCGGCGAGCGTGCGTCGAATCGTGTCGGGCGAATCGGTAGGATAGCGCGTAGCGGTGACATTCGTCCAGACCTCCGCCTGCAATGGGCGGATCTCGACATCTGCCAGCACATCAAGCATGGCGTCCGCGGCGGGCTGCATGTGCGGCGAGTGAAAGGCCCCGGCCACGGTCAGCGGCGTGGCCCGCCAGCCCCGATCACCACAGGCCTCAGCGGCCCTGGTGCAGGCATTCGCGTCGCCACTGAGGACGATCTGCCCTGGCGCGTTGAGATTGGCCGGCACGAGGACGCCACCATCGGCGGTGACGTCTGTGCAGAACGCCTCGGCTTCCTCGTCCGTCGCTCCCATGACCGCCAACATGCCGCCATCGCTCGCCTCGGCGGCGGCCTGCATGAGGGCGCCACGTCGAGCGACGAGCCGAAGACCGTCCTCGAAGCTGAAGGCGCCGGCCAGATAAAGGGCGGTGTACTCGCCGAGGGACAGTCCAGCCGCCGAGTTCGGTATTGCCGACGCGCCGTGCAGCCCGTGCCAGCACGCAACCGACGTCGCGTAGATGGCCGGCTGGCTGACGTTGGTGCGGTTTAGTTCTTCCGCCGGCCCCTCGAAGCAGAGGCGGCTGAGCGGGGTGTCGAGCACGTCGGCGAGGGTTTCGTCTGCCCGTTCAAACACCGCTCGGGCTGCGTCGCTCGCCTCGCTCCAGCCCTGGCCCATTCCGACTGCCTGCGCGCCCTGGCCCGGACACAGTGCCGTTACGTTGATCGTGGTCATGTGAGCATGGTACGGGGCACGCGGCGCGCCCGGGGGGCCATCGTGCCGCGGTGGGTAACGGTTCGACCTACACGTTCCAGACGCAGCTGGACCAGGTGAGCCCCCCGCCGAACGCGACGAGAATGATGGTCTCGCCCTCATTGATCTTGCCGGCTTTCCAGAGTTGATCGAGGCACAAGCCAACCGAGCCGGCGGAACTGTTGCCGTAGCGATCGATGTTGATGTAGACCTTCTCGGGAGGCAGGCCAATCTTGTCCATCGCCGACTCAATGATGCGGATATTGGACTGGTGGCAGATGAACTGCGAGATGTCGTCGACGGCCAGGCCCGTCGCTGCGAGCGCGTCCTCGATGACCTGCCGGAATTTCCCGACGGCGAACTTGTACACCTCGCGTCCGTCCATCCGCAGCGTGCCCATGCGTGCTCCGGAGTCCTCACGATCAGCCGGGAGGTCTGATTCGGAGCGAGGGATGAAGAGCGACGGCCATGTTCTTCCGTCGGCGTTCAGTGTTTGATGAATACAACCACGGTTCGGGTCATCGTCGCGAACGAGAATCGCAGCACCGGCTGCATCGCCAAACAGAATGGAAACCGTCCGGTCGGTTGGGTCGACTGCTGTCGTCATGGCATCACACCCAACCACGCCAATCGATCGGTACCGGCCTGTCCGAACAAGTGAGTCAGCCACATTCATCGCGTATACAAAGCCGCAGCAGGCAGCAACAAGATCGAATGCGCCAGCAGGCTCAGCCGCAACATTCGCCGCGATGCGGCACGCGTTTGAAGGACACGTCATTTCCGAAGTCACCGAGGCATGGATGATGAGGTCCAAGTCGGATCCAACCATGCCGGCATCATCCAAGGCGTTCTGCAGTCCTTGCGTCGCCAGCCACAGTTGCGTCTCCCCTTTCTCAGCGTCAATGACGCGCCGCTCCTGAATGCCGGTTCGCTGGCGAATCCACTCATCAGAAGTATCGACCATGGCAGCAAGGTCATCGTTGGTGAGTCGCTTGTCGGGCACGGCCGAGCCGCATCCTGCGATCCGCACGCCGCAGGGCGTCGGGATGGTCATCAGGCTTCGACCTTCTGCGTGGCGAGAATCTCGGTGATACGAGCGTTGACGCCAAGCTCGACGAATCGCCTCGCGGCGCCGATGGCGTTCATGATCGTGCGGGCCTTACTGGATCCGTGGCAGATGAGGCAGCCACCATTGACGCCCATGAGCGGCGCCCCGCCGTACTCGTGGTAGTCGTACTCGGCGTACAACTTCTGCACGATTGGGGCGAACTGCTGCGCAAACGACGGGTCCAGCGAGCCGAGCTCGGTCTTGATCCGCTTGAAGATGCCCTTGCTGAGCCCCTCGGCAAGCTTGATGGTGACATTGCCGGTCACGCCGTCCGACACAACGACATCACACTCGCCGTCAAAGACGCCGCGGCCCTCGACATAGCCCGCGAACTCAACATTCGGGTCATCGCGAAGCAGGTCTCGCGCCCGCTTCATGTCGTCGGTGCCCTTCTGTTCCTCACCGCCCACGTTCATGAGACCGACACGCGGCTGCTCGATGCCGAGCACACGGCGGGCGTAGACGGTTCCCATCACGCCGTACTGATGCAGATGGTGTGGTTTCGGATCGATGTTCGCGCCGACGTCGATAAACGTCACGGGCCCGGCAAACGTCGGAACCACCGCGGCGATGCCCGGGCGAGCAACGCCCTTGAGCCGCCGCATGTGCATCTGCGCCGCAGCAACGAAGGCGCCGGTGTTGCCGGCGGAGATCGCCATGTCAAGCCTTGCATCCCCCGCCTTCGGGCCAGCGAGCTTTGCCATTTGCACCAGAGCCGAGTCGGGCTTGTTTCGCGCCGCCTCGACCGGCGAGTCGTCCATGGTGACTTCATCGCTGGTGGCAACGCCCTCGATCAGGGCGTCAGCGCCACCGGCGTCCGCGCTGCCCGCTCGGATG
>CAZMPA010000226.1:0-3598 GCA_964567915.1 uncultured Isosphaeraceae bacterium
TGCGGATGGGGTCGGCAGCGCGCCAATCTTGAGAAGGCCGATGATGAGGGTCGCGAAGAATGCGAGCAGCGTGATGACTGCATAGCCCCAGCCCGGTCGCCTGTTGGAGATCTTGGAGAGGTTGAGAAGCAGCAGGTTGCCGGCACCAAGCACCATGGCGGCGGCCGCGAGGATGATGAACATCTCCATCGCGTCGGCGCCCCACTGCTCGGTGTAGGGCACGAAGTACGTCGCCACCATCAGGACGCCGACCAGCGCCGCGATGACGAGTGGGATGGTCCGTTTGGCGATCACGAATCACCTCCAGAGCCTTCTGGCTGCAGAGCACGTGATTCAAGTTCGGCGGCAATGTCGGCGTCGATGATCTTCACCTTCTCCTCGTTCGGCTCAAGTCCTTCGTCGCCGAGGATGTTGTCCTTGATGTAAAGCTCGGCAATCTGCCATCCCCGCCACGTGTCGAGCGTCACCGCGAGCGTGGCGATGATGCACCCGACAACAAGAAGCGCCGCAGCGATCACCTTGCCAACATCCTGCCCCTTCAGTGATCCGAGTTGCTCCGGATCGTGGGACAGATAGGCCGACGCAGCGAAGAACTCTTCGCCGATCAGCGTGTAGTCGCAGGCCGCCACGAAGAACGGCAGCTGTGAAGGCATGGCTGTACCTGCAACCTGAATGGCGCCAATCGAGTTTGCCGTCTCAGCCAGGATGAGCGATTCGGCGTAGAACGCGCCCATGTAGAAACAAGCAGCCGGCTCTTCTCGCACCATGACACCCTGAACTCCGGCGGTATAGCCGAACTGTTCATCGGTGAGGTAGTAGATATTGTCCTCGTTGTAGGCGTCTGGACGACCTTGGCCGAGGTAGGCGGCCTCCACTGTCTCGCGGGCCGTCGTCATCACGAGCGAACGAGCGGTCGGCACCTTGAGTTGTGCGTCATATTGTGCCGCTGTCTTTGCGACGTTGGAAAGCACCGTGATTCCGGCGACCGTCTGAATGTCGTTGATGTCCAGAATGCCGGGGACAAAGAGCACCGGCTTACCCATTTCGGTAGCACGGCCGACCGCTTCACTAACGGCCTCAAGGCCCGCGATGGTCCGCACCTTGATCTCGCCGCCTCGCTTGGCGTGCCAGACAAACCCAATGATGACCAGGCTGATCACGAGCATGATGATCAGGAACCAGAGCTTGCCCTCATTGAAGAACTCCATCTGTGCGGTCACGGCCATGCCGGCCACCGCAAGTGGAGAGAACGTGCCACCAGGCCCGGTGGCTGCTACCGCGTAGAGGTAACTGGTGCCCGCCTCGACATTCTCGTCGACGAACTCAGTCCGCCCATAGGAAACCGAACCGATCGGCTGCACATCTTCGAAGCTGAAGTTTGCAGGAAAGCCGATCTCGGATTCGTTGGCGGCCTGCTCGCCAATACTCTCGAGCCCGTCACCGGTCTGGGCGACGATTCGAAAGATGGCGTAGCCCGACAGTGCCCGCGGTCCCGATGCATCTCCTGTCTCATCGGGTGAGGCGGCCCACTTCACCAGCATCTGCGTGCCAATGTCGTCAGGAACGTCTTCGACCATGACGTCGGTCGGCGGCGCAAGCGTGATTGCGGCGGCGAACGACTGGGTCGCCCACGCCATCACCACGACGAGCATCAAGCCCACGGCGTATCTCATGCCGCTCACTCCTCGATGAGTTCCACATTGGCGCGTGGCACGATGGCCGTTTCGCCGGAGGGGAACTTCACCTCCAGCACGCGGGCTTTTGATCCAGAGCCAAGCACAGCAGGTTCGGCGGGCAGACCGGACACTTCACCGATCATGCCAAACCATGGGTCACGAATGACGCGGAGCGTTCGGCCAATCTCCAACTGCCCCTCCTCGAAGCGGTGGTCGGCCTCATCAGCCTGGACGCTTGCGAGCGGAATGATGATTTCCGGCCGCATGACACCCGCCCGAATCTGCGTGGCGCCATTGACCGATGTGTCGTCTCCGGCGTGGCTCTTCAACATGTCGAAGGTCCGCTCGGCCATCGCGATCTCCCCGAAGCCTTCCGTCACGATCACGGTGATGCCGATGTCCTCGCGGCCGGTGATCGCGACACCGAGGTCGTATCCAAGGAGATTCTTGAGGTCCTGATCGTCGATGCCGCCCGAAATGATCGCCGCTGCGCCGACGTGCTGAGCCTTCTTGATGGCGTCCACAGTCATCCGCGCGCCGCCGATGATGACGGCATCTTTCATGTCGTCGGTGATGCGATCCGCCGTGAGGTCCTGCTCATGTCGGTCGCAGGCCATGACGATGCGGCCATGCGTCTCGCCGCCCACGCCAAAGATGCCCTGCACAAATGCGACGTCGGCCTCGACCTCACAGCCCTCGTGCTCGCGGACTGACACGACGGTGCCGCCCATGTAAGCCCGAACCTGCACCGGAAGTGGCGCGCCGCGAATAATGACTTGACCGGTGACTGGAGAGACGGTCTCCACCGTGCCTTCGAAGCGGCTGGTGACGGTGTTCTTGAACATCCCGAACATACCCTTGGACTGCGCGAGGGGCTCGTCTTTGGCGATCGGGTCGCCCTCTTTCTTCAACATGCAGCCAACGACGTCCTTGGGGGGCAGCGACATCTGGTTCGAAAGATTGATGGGATTGACGTCGCCCGGCAACGCCGTCTCCGCCACGATGTCGTCGGCGGTGACAGTGTCGCCGACGACCACCTTCACATCACCAGCGATGGGAAGCCGCCGCATGCAGCGGTGCTTCTTGTGCCGGGTGACGAGCAGTCCTGGGGTATAGGCCTTGGCCATGGGGTGTGCTCCGCGCCGCTCAGACGGCGACCGGCTCCTTCTCTTCGGCGTACACGTCCAGCGAATCAAGCCAGCCCTGCACGGTCCTTTGGCATGCAGAACGCTCCTCCGGCAACGCAAGTGGCCTGCCGCGACCGTCGAGAATGAGGCCGACGGTACCACCACGCACCTCTCGCTCGACCTTCTTGCCGGGGCCGGCGCCCAAGTCGATACCGCGAGCTGGAGTCAGCGATATGGTCGCCCGATCGTCCATGCCCATCTCGATGAGTTTTATGTCGCCACCGGCAATCTCGCCGCTTTCGTTGACACCGCCGCGAAGCTCGTACTTGAAGCACATCTTGCCAGGCTTGGGCATGCCCTTGGCGCACACGCACGTGCCGAGGTAGACCAGACAATCTCGCTCAAACACCTGCTCGGCAGCCTTCGGGTGCACGCTGGCGAGCACACCGAGGTGCGGCATCATGAAGATCGAATCCTTCGCGAGCATCGTGACGCCTTCTGGCTCGAACGCGTCGATCAGCAGCATCGCCGTCTGGTGCATGCGGGGCGCATGGCTGAGCACGCCGCCCGACGCAACCAGCAGATCCAGTTTCATGTTGTTGACGATGGTCATACCGCCGGTCTGCTGGCTGAATGTGTCACCGACGGTTCGCTGCTGCTGCACGCCCTTCAGAGTGGTGGCGAATTCCTTGTGCTGCTTGTACGCCAGTCGCAGCGCCTCCCGAGCAACCGCCTGCTCAAACATGAGCGCTTCCCGCGTCTGGGGAATGGTCGTCGGGCGGATCATCTTGTTCT
>CAZMPA010000227.1:0-3490 GCA_964567915.1 uncultured Isosphaeraceae bacterium
TTTCTTTGATGAAAGATCCTCAAGTTCCTGGATCTTCTCCCTGGTGATCGCAAAGATGCCGACCTCGACTTCAGGGGATTCATCCGAAACGAACGTCTGGTAATCCCACTCGACTTCCTCGATGGGAAACGGAATCTGCTGGACGGCCTCAAACCGAACGATGTCCGGAATCTTCTTGGGTTCCACCGGCGGCAACTTCGCAAACCTCGCGAATGAGGAGTGCCCCGGAATCGACATGACGATCAGTTCGTCTTCCAGAGACTTCTCACTGATCAATTGCCCAAGGCTGAGCCGGACGACGTCGCCCACATCGATGTCGGGCGTCGTCAGGACCTTGCGGTGTGGAATGACGGCGAAGTCGGAGACAGCGACCTCGTCCCCCCCTCGCTCGAGCCGGATCGCCTTGATCGCGAAGGCCCCGATCTCGATCCCCCAAGCTGCGTGTGCGGTGGCCATGCGGATGTCCTGTGTCGTTCCCTGCCCCGAAACCACGATTCGCGACCCACCGCCAACGGATCCTCATTCTGTGCCGGCGATGGCTGAAGGCTTCGAATCATAACCCCGAAGCCGTGGTTCAGGGTCGAGCCGTGGCCAGTTCAGCGCCCCTCTACGATGTGCGGGTGATCCGCCCACGGACATACCGAATCCACGTCCTCGGATGCCGGGTCAATCACGCTGAGCGACGGGAGCTCGCCTCCGTGCTACAGGAACGCGGGCTACGCGAAGCCTCACCGGGCCACGCAGGTGATCTGGAGATTGTCCATACCTGCTCGGTCACCGCGCGAGCAGCCTCCAAATCCCGCCAGGCCACGAGGCGAGTCCGCCGCGAGAGCCCCGAATCGACTCTCCTGGTCACCGGTTGCCTTGTCGGGACCGATCCCGAAGCGGCCCACACGCTGGCCGGCGACGGCGGAACCGCCCTGGGCCATGACACCCCCGTGCCGGTGGCCGTCGGGCGATGGCTCGACGGGTACCTGTCTGATACTGGTCCCCCAGCCGCCGCCGAGTCCCAGCGCGGGGGCATCACGCCGCTGCCGCTGGCCGTCCTTCCCACAGAGCCGGCCGCCCACGTGCGGGCGGAAGTGCGAATTCAGGACGGCTGCGATGCGCACTGCACGTTCTGCATCATTCCACGCACCAGACCGGTGCTCCGGTCCAAGTCGATCTCAACCGTCCTGGACGAAGTCGAGGCACTCGTCGCGGTTGGCCACCGAGAGGTCGTGCTCGCGGGCATCTTTCTTGGCGCGTACGGACATGAGACGGCGCTCCGCCGCAAGCAGTCCCGACCCACGGCCGAGCCGCTGGCGGATCTGCTCAATGCCATTGCAGACATTCCCGGCCTCGCCCGCCTGCGGCTGAGTTCGCTGGAGCCCGGCGACGTCACCGATTGCCTGCTCGATGCGATGGCTGCTCACAGCGACAGGGTCGTGCCCCACCTGCACCTGCCGCTGCAATCCGGATCCGACCAGATCCTTCGCCGCATGAACCGGCAATACACGGTGGACGACTATCTCCGCATGATCGATCGGGCGGCAACAACGCTCACCCAGGATGGCCTCCCCCCCGCCATCACGACCGACATCATCTGCGGCTTCCCGGGCGAGACCGATGCCGACTTCGAGCAGACCGTCGAGGTGGCCCGCCGCGTCAGCTTCCTGCACATGCACGTTTTTCCCTACAGCGCACGGGCCGGAACGGCTGCAGCTCGTTGGCGGGGTGCAGCGATACCGAGGGACGTCGCGTCGGACCGCGTCCGGCGGCTGATCGATCTTGAGCACCAGGGAGGTCTGGCCGATGCCTTCCGCAGCAGACTCATCGGCCGTGAGGTCCGGCTCCTGATGGAACAGCCCGACACGGCACGCAAGGGCTATTGGCTCGGTCGATGCGACCACTATGTCCTCATGTCAGTGCCGGGAAACTACCAGCGAGGCCAGTTGATCCGTGCAATCCCCCGGCAGATCGAGGATGATGTGGTCACCGCGGAAGCACACGGATACAGCCTTCCGCTTATGACCGGACGCTGACGCGCCCAACGGAAAGATGAGAAGGACCAATCACCATGTCCCCCGACACGCCCGGCGGCTCGCCGATGGACCCCGCACTCGAAGCCGAGATTGAAGCCGCGCTGGCCAACGTCTCGATGGCCGATATCGAGGAGGCTCCTGCCGCGCCCTCCCGTGGCGCCCGACCGGAAAAGGAAGGTCAGGTTGTGCAGATTCGGGGAGAGGAGGTCCTGGTCGAGTTTGGGCCCCGCATCAGCGGCGTGTGCCCGCTTGGAGCCTTTGACGCGCCTCCAGCCCTCGGCAGCCGCCATTCATTCACGATCGAGCGGACAGACCTCGACGACGACATGCTCATTCTGTCACGAAAGGGCGCCGTCTCGAAGGCGAAGTGGACCGACATCACGCAAGGGCAGATCATCGAAGCGGTCTGCACTGGGACCAACAAGGGTGGTCTCGAGATGGAAGTATCTGGCCACAAGGCCTTCATGCCAGCTGGCCAGGTGGACCTGCGGCACATTCCCGACCTGACCGACTTCGTCGGCAAGAAGCTCCCATGTGAAGTGATGGAGCTCGACAAGCAGCGGGACCGCATGGTCCTCAGCCGCAAGAGCGTGCTGCACGCCGAACGCAAAGAGAAGCGTGACGAACTGATGGCGACGCTGCAGCCCGGGCAGTCCTTCGACGGCGTTGTGACCAGCGTGCAGCAGTACGGCGCCTTTGTCGACATCGGCGGCGTCGACGGGCTTGTGCACGTCTCGGACATGGCGTGGGAGCGCATTCGGAACCCGGGCGATCTCGTCAAGGAAGGCGACGCCGTCCGCGTACAGGTACTGAAGATCGACCTGGACAAGGACCCACCCCGCATCGGTCTGGGCATGAAGCAGCTGGTGAGCGACCCCTTCACGGCGGCTGCTGGCGACCTGAAGGAAGGCGAAATCGTGTCTGGCACCGTCACACGGTTGGCGGACTTTGGAGCCTTCGTCAAGCTCGCCGAGGGCATCGAAGGGCTCGTCCATATCTCCGAGATGGCCCACAAGCGGATTTCACGGCCCAATCAGGTGGTTCGCGAAGGTGAGGTGGTGCAGGTCAAGGTCCTGTCCATCGACTCGGACACCAAGCGGATCAGCCTGTCCATCAAGCAGACCAGGGAAGGCCCCAGTGGAGACGGAGGCGGCGGCAGCACCCGAGCCGACGACCCGGCCCTCCGCAAGCTGCGGGCCCGATTCGGCGGCGGTGGCGACCTCAAGGGCGGTTTGGGGTGATTCCCGCGCATGAGAGGCGGCCTGCCTGCTTTTCCCTGCTGAACGGCCTGTTCGGGCTCGTACAGGGAGGATCAATCATGAATGCTTCAACAAGTGCCTTCTCCGCCGCGGCAGCACGCCTCACAGCATCAGTCGCCATTCTGACGGCGGCAGCAGCAAGTGCTTCGACACTCGATGTCCCCGGCGACTACGCCACGATTCAGGACGCGATGGACGCCGCCCAAG